>NZ_JAAIUN010000023.1:0-56460 GCF_013317245.1 Blautia sp. MSK.20.85 | reverse complement strand
CAATGCTCACAAGATCCTTAGTCTTGCTCGTCTGCCAGTTCCGACACTTCCGCATGACCGCATTTCCTTGGGATTTTTTATTTTCTCCCTCGCGACAAGTGATAGTATAACAAAGTGGTTCCTATATGTCAACACTTTTTTTTATTTTTTTCTCAACTTATGATTCTGTCTCTTTTTCTTCTTTTTTCAACAATAATTGACCATTTTTTCTTTTTTTGTAGTAAAATATTGCCAGGTTTATATGTAAAACCATATAAAAAGGAGGTACCTATGAAAAACAAAAAAGCACAACTACTATCCATTTTTCTTTCTGCATGTATACTGGGCACTTCTGCTCCGGTAAATGCAGCTGATTTTTATTCAGACGCTTTTTCTGCGGATGACAACGTGGAAGCAGAACCTTCTTCTGAGATCTCCGAAGATCTCTCTTCCGAAGAAAACTCTGATCCTGCCGATTCCACCGGCATCGATACACAGGAGGAATCCTCTGAGGATCTTTTGCAATCACCGAAAGATTCTAATAGCGGCAGCACATCAGACGCTTCCGATGCTTCTTCTTTGGAAGAGGAATTTAATGCCGGAAATGAAGAAGAGACTTTTTCCGATTCCGATGGAACAGACGATTTTTCATCCGGAGAAGAAGGTGGGGTACAAGCCGGTATTCTGGACGGTTCCGTAGAAGCCCAGATGGCAAAAAGCAGTTCCGTCATCGAAGCAGATATTCCGGTATCGAACTCATTAAATACAACCTGCACCATTTATAAAGGAAGCAACCTTGAAAACCAGAACTACAGTGTCTGGTCTTCTCCTGTCGAATCCTATCTTACAACAAGCCCAGACGGATCTCTCATGCGGGTTCAAAGTGGTGCCCTTGACGGTAAGCTTCTGATTGAATACTATGATTCCGGATACAACTTTAAGAAAACGATGACTCTCGATCTTCCACTGCCTGTATTCGGCGCTTTCTACGAAACCAACGACAACTATTATATCCTTACCGGCGCAAACAACACCGAAAAAGATAATACGAAAGAAGTTTACCGGGTGAGCAAATACTCCAAAGACTGGAAATCCCAAGGTTCCTGCAGCCTTTTCGGTGCAAATACCACCTATCCCTTTGACGCAGGTTCCGCACGTATGGCTTCTTACGGAAATTATCTTTTTATCCGCACTTGCCATGAAATGTACGGAGGGCATCAGGCTAACGTAACTTTTTCTGTAGATACCTCCACCATGTCTGTTGTGGATCAGCTTACAGGAATCCAGAATTCTGAGTTCGGATATGTCAGCCATTCCTTTAACCAGTTCATCCAGATCGATAACGGAACTCTTCTGGGCTGTGATCACGGTGATGCTTATCCCCGTGCTATTACGGTTCTTCAGTATCCCACGGATATCAGCAGCGGATCTTTTGTCCCGCAATATTCCTGGAGTTCCAGTTCCTATGCCTGCAAGGAATTTGACCTTATGACTTTCCCCGGATCATCCGGCAACAACTATACCGGCGCATCCCTTGGCGGTTTTGAATATTCCGACAGTTCCTATCTGGTCGCAGGCAATTATGATGCTGACAATCATTCCAGAAATGTATTTGTCTCCTCTGTTTCAAAATCCGGAGGAACACCTGTTGTGCGGTATTTTTCCGACTATGCAGGCACTTCTGACAGCGCCGCTACACCGCATCTTGTAAAAACCGGCAGCAACAGCTTCGTGCTTCTCTGGTCCAGTCAGGGTTATGTTTATTATACTGCCATTGACGGAACCGGCCAGCAGGCTGGCTCTACATACAAAATGGCCGGAAATCTTTCCGACTGTGCACCTTCTGTTATAAACGGAAAACTGATCTGGTACGCATGGAAAGACAGCCATAATACTTTTTATGAGATCAATCTGTCGGATCTCTCTTCCAACCATGCAACGCGAGTGGAAAACGGACATAAATATGTTTACGGCACAACCATTGAGAACTATCAGGTTGACAAGACCTGCCGTGTCTGCGGTACTTCTTCCAAAGCTGTTGTTCCCTCACAGGTCACTGCAAGCATTGCTCCTTCCAATTCCAGTTTCTCCGCTATGAAAAAGAGCGAATTTCTGACTAAGGAACTTAGTTATAGGATCACCGCTTCCAGCTGGTTTCCTAATGATTTCGGCAGTGATTCTGACTTTCTGTATGACTGCATTATTTCCAGCTCAGATGAAAGTGTTATTTCTGTAAACCAGACTTCCAATCAAACTGCAGTCCTCACCCCCAAAAAGTCAGGCAAGATCACACTTACCGTTCAGTCCAAATATAATCCGGATGCTGTATTTACCTCTGAATTATATGTAGACCTGTTAAGCGAGGATGTATTCACCATTTCCCGCGGCTATATCGGATCTTATAACGGAACAGACAAAACACCGACTATAACCATATACCGTTCCGGCCTTACTCTCCAAA
Source organism: Blautia sp. MSK.20.85 (assembly GCF_013317245.1). Classification (NCBI taxonomy): domain Bacteria; kingdom Bacillati; phylum Bacillota; class Clostridia; order Lachnospirales; family Lachnospiraceae; genus Blautia; species Blautia sp. MSK.20.85. The sequence goes on along the minus strand of NZ_JAAIUN010000023.1, from coordinate 54,020 downwards.
AAGACGTTGACTATACCATTACAACCAGCGGAGATACTGTTAACGCCGGTACTTTTACCATGACCTTCACAGGAATCGGAAAATACGCCGGCAGTGTAACAAAGGAATACACCATTGACAAAGCCCCTATCTACTCAAACGGCACCACCTGTACCCTTACTCCTTCTTCCTGTATCTACGACGGTAAGCCTCAGGAACCGAAAGTAACCATCTCTAAAAATGGTGTTGATTTGGTTGAAGGCAGGGATTTCACTGTAGAATATCAAAATAATACAACTCTGGGAAATGCACGTGCCGGTATCAGCGGCATCGGAAATTATTACGGATATTTTACAACATCCTTTTCTATCACCTATGGCCGGATCAGCAACTGCGATATTACCGTTTCCAATGAATCGCTGGTTTTTGACGGCACTGAGAAAAAACCGGCCGTCACTGTAACATGTAACGGCAATACTTTAACACAGGGGCAGGATTACACCTTGTATTATCATGCCAACACCAACGCAGGTTCCGCTACAGTTACCATCACAGGAAAAGGTAGATTCTCCGGTTCTGTTGAAAAAGCTTTCCAGATCCAGCCTGCTGACCTGAGCAGATCCAGCGTAGATCTTTCTGCCGATTCCTTCACCTATGACGGCACTGAGAAAAAGCCATCCGTTACTGTAAAAACCGGAAACAGACAGCTGACTGCCAACAGCGATTATACGGTTTCCTTCGTAAACAATACCAACGCAGGTTCTGCCACGGTTACCGTCACAGGAAAAGGTAACTATTCCGGTTCTGTTACGAAAAATTTCACTATCAGTGCCGCCAGCCTGGAGAAAGCCGAACTTGCTCTTTCCGCTTCCTCATTTACTTACGATGGAACCGAAAAGAAACCGGACGTCACAGTAACTGTCAATAAAAAGCAGTTAAAAAAAGGAACTGACTACACCGTTTCTTATGATAACAACACCAACATCGGTACTGCTTCCGTCACCATCACAGGAAAAGGTAATTATTCCGGTACTGTAACAAAATCTTTCCAGATCACTGCCAGAAATCTCAGTAAATGTGAGATTCAGCTTTCCAGTTCATCCTTTACCTACAGCGGTACAGAAAAAAAGCCGAAGATCACAGTAACTTCTTCCGGAAAAGAACTGGTTCCCGGCACAGATTACACAGTTTCCTACCGTAATAACATAAATGCCGGTACTGCTTCCGTCGTGATCACTGGAAAAGGCAGTTACACAGGAACAAAAACTGCCAGTTTCCAGATTGCCCGCGCAAAAGCCGTACTCACAGCAAAAGCCACAGCACTTACCCTGACTCAGAGCAGCAGCAAAACCGCGGTCATCAAGAGCAAGAAGACGGACGGGAAGATCACCTGCAAGTCTTCCAACAGCAAGATCGTAAAAATTTCCGGTACCAGTATCATTCCGGTAAGCCCCGGACAGGCCACTGTTACCATTCAGGCTGCACAGGGCGTAAATTATAAAGCTGCATCTGCAAAGATCCTGATCACAGTACGTCCACTGACTGTCAGCAGTGTTTCTCTGAAGTCCACTGCAAAAGGCCAGGCAAATATATCCTGGAAACCGGTAAAATCTGTTACCGCTTATCAGATTCAGTACAGCACTTCAAGCAGCTTCAAAAGCGCCAAAACAATTACCGCCAAAAGCAGTTCCAAATCTACCGTGCTGAAGAAATTGTCCGGTGGCAAAAAATACTACATCCGTATCCGCACATACAAAACGGTCAGCAAAAAGAATTACTACTCCACCTGGAGCAAAACTTCTTCTGTCAAAGTAAAATAAACAATATCCATTAACAAAAAAAGCTGAATCACAAACCGGTTCCTTTATCTTCCGGTTTTGTGATTCAGCTTTTTTACACTTGCTTTTATTTACAAAAAAAGAACCATGATCTCTCACAGTCCTCACAAAATAAAAAATGCGGAAGATGGGACTTGAACCCACACGAGCGCAATGCTCACAAGATCCTTAGTCTTGCTCGTCTGCCAGTTCCGACACTTCCGCATATCGCATTTCTGTGGAATTCTTTATCTTCTCCCTCGCGACAAGTGATAGTATAGCAAAGCATCCTTCCTATGTCAACACTTTTTTCTAAAAAAATCAAAAAATATTTTTTATTTATACAATTTAAACTTTTCATTCAAAAAGAGCCATCCGCATAATCATGCAGTACGGCCCTTTCTGTCCTGTTATTCTGTTTTTGTTTTATGATCAGTCAAAAATGATCAGTGCCATAAATACAAGATCTGTCTCTCCTGTATTTGCAAGGCCATGACCTTTTCCGTCTGGTGTAATGGTGATATCACCGGCCTTTACCGGACGTTTCACACCGTTATCATCATACTCGCCTTCACCGCTTAAGATATAGTAGGTTTCTGTCTCTCCATGATGCTCATGGTATCCAAGGGAACATCCCTTCTCGATAGTAACCTGTGCGTAAAGTCCGCATTTTCCTTTCAGCTCGTCTCCCTCAAGAATGTCTTTGATGATCACATGGCCTTTACCGCCGCACATATTTTCTACTCTTCTGATACCCATGATAAAATCCCCTTTCGTGATTGCGTAAATTTGTGAATTTCATAAACACAGCCTCTTTGTGTTCTGCGTTTCACTTCCTGTACAATTATAAACGATATGATAAATTTTCGCAATCCTCATTGCCAATTTCCTGAATTTGCTCAAAAAAATTCTTATAAACGAAAACGAAGCAGACCTTTTACAAAGACCTGCCTCGCAATTTACACCTGTATTACAGATTTTTAATTCTCTCAATTGCTTCCAGTGTATTCTCATAGCTTCCGAATGCAGTCAGACGGAAGTATCCCTCACCATGTGCACCAAAGCCTGAACCTGGTGTTCCTACGATGTGTGCTTTCTCAAGGAGATAGTCGAAGAACTCCCAGGAAGTCATCTGATCTGGTGTTTTCAGCCAGATGTATGGCGCATTTTTTCCACCGGATACGGAAAATCCTGCTGCGGAAAGTCCGTCGAGGATTGTCTTTGCATTACGCATGTAGTAAGCGATCTGTTCTTTCAGCTGTGCTTTTCCCTCCGGAGAGTAAACAGCCTCGCCTGCTCTCTGCACGATATACGGAGCACCATTGAACTTGGTTCCGTGACGTCTTGCCCAGAGGCTGTGAATCTCTACGCCGTCACGTACCAGTTCCTTCGGAACTACAGTAAAACCAAGACGAACGCCTGTGAAACCTGCATTCTTGGAAAAGCTTCGAAGCTCGATAGCACAGGTTCTCGCACCCTCACACTCATAAATGCTGTGCGGAACATCTTCCTCGGAAATATATGCCTCATATGCTGCGTCATAGATGATCACGCAGCCGTTTTTGTTTGCGTAATCAACCCACTCCTGAAGAGCAGCCTTTGTGATGGCACCACCGGTCGGGTTGTTCGGGAAGCAGAGATAAATAAGATCCGGTACTTCATCTGCCGGGATCTCCGGAAGGAAACCGTTATCCTCTTTACATGGCATGTAGATCACACCGTCAAAGTTCTCACGCTCTTTGTTATAAAGACCTGTACGTCCGGCCATAACGTTGGTATCTACGTATACAGGATAAACCGGGTCACAAACTGCAACCTTGTTATCCAGTCCGAATATCTCCTGGATGTTTCCGGAATCACTCTTAGCTCCGTCGGAAACAAAAATCTCATCTGCGCTGATGTCGCATCCTCTGGACTGATAATCATTTTTTGCAATGGCACTTCTTAAGAACTCATATCCAAGATCCGGTGCATATCCATGGAAAGTCTCCGCATGAGCCATCTCATCTACAGATTTATGAAGGGCATCGATGATCGCCGGTGCAAGCGGCTGTGTCACATCGCCGATTCCAAGGCTGATCACGGAATCTTTGGATTCCGGATTGGCCTCCTTGTATGCTTTTACCTTCTTCGCGATATTGGAAAACAGATAGCTTCCCGGAAGTTTTAAATAATTCTTATTTACTGTAACCATAATGCTTTTATCTCCTTCTCTCAATTTCCTCTGCCAGTGCTTTTCTGACGCTGTCAGGATTTACCTTGCCTTTCAGCTCTCTCATCAGCTGTCCTACGAAAAATCCCATAACCTTGTCCTTGCCGCCCAGAAGTTCAGCCAGCGGTCCAGGATTGGCATCTACGATCTTTTTCACAGTTTCGGTGAGAAGACCTGTATCTTCTACGATCTTAAGACCATTCTCTTCTATATATACAACCGGATCAATATCCTCGTCAAATACTTTTTCAAACACTTTTTTGGCATTCTGTGCGCTGACCTCTTTTTTCTCCACCATGGAAAGAAGATCTGCCAGATGCTTCGGTGTAAAGTTTACTTTTTCCGGATCAAGACCTTTGTCCTTTGTCAGGCGTAGAACTTCCACCATAAACCAGTTGGCTGCTTTTTTCGGATTTCCCAGAAGAACGGCTGTCTCCTCAAAAAGTCCTGCCAGATGTCTGGATTCCGTAAGGATTCCCGCATCGTAAGCCGGAAGCTCGTACTCTTTCTGATAACGTTCCATCTTGGCTTCACGCAGCTCCGGAATGGAAGCACGCAGCTCCTCGATCCATGCATCGGAGATATGGATCGGCGGAAGATCCGGGTCCGGGAAATAACGGTAATCCTTGGCATCCTCTTTGGAACGCATAGCGTGGGAGGATTCTTTGTTATCGTCCCATCTTCTTGTCTCCTGAACAACAGCTCTGCCTTCCTCCAAGAGCTCGATCTGACGCTCTCTCTCACCCTCGATGGCTCTTGCAATAGCTTTAAAGGAGTTCAGGTTCTTCATCTCGGTTCTTGTTCCGAAGGTCTCACTTCCCACCTCACGGACAGAAAGGTTGACATCGGCACGCATAGAACCTTCCTGAAGTTTGCAGTCAGAAACTCCAAGATACTGCATGGTACAACGAAGTTTTTCCAGATATGCGATAACCTCCTCGGAGCTTCTCATATCCGGCTCGGATACGATCTCGATCAGCGGTACCCCGCTTCGGTTGTAGTCAACCAGGGAGCAGTCTTCCCACTCATCATGAATCAGCTTACCTGCATCCTCCTCCATATGCATCTCGTGGATACGTACGGTCTTTTTGCCTGCGGAAGTCTCGATCTCAACGGCTCCGTCATAGCAGATTGGCAGATACAGCTGAGAGATCTGGTAGTTCTGAGGATTATCCGGGTAAAAATAGTTCTTACGGTCAAACTTGCAGTACTGATGGATATGGCAATTTGCCGCAAGACCTGCCTTGATGGCAAACTCTACCACTTTTTTATTGAGGACCGGAAGAGATCCCGGCATACCGGTGCAGACCGGGCAGGTATGTGTATTTGGTGCACCTCCGAACTCTGTGGAGCATCCGCAGAAGATCTTTGTTTTTGTGGCAAGCTCCACATGCACCTCAAGTCCTATGACTGTCTCATACTGTTTCATGCCTTTTCTCCCCCTTCCATTGCTGTTCCGAAATCGCCGCGTTTTTTCTCATATGCGTGTGCCGCGCGGAACAGATTGTTTTCTTTGAAGCAGTCACCGATCATCTGGATTCCGATCGGAAGTCCTGCTGCGTCTTTTCCACACGGAACTGTGATTCCGGGAAGTCCGCACAGGTTTACTGCTACCGTGTAAATATCGCCAAGATACATGGCAAGCGGGTCTTTCAGGCTCTCTCCCAGCTTCGGTGCAGTAAACGGAGATGCCGGAGCAAGTAGGACATCATATTTGGAAAAGGCCTCGTCGAATTCTTTTTTGATGAGGGCTTTTGTGCGAAGCGCTTTCAGATAATACGCATCGTAATAGCCGGAGCTTAACACAAAGGAGCCCAGCATGATACGACGTTTTACCTCTTCGCCAAAGCCTTCGGTTCTTGTCTTTTTGTACATGTCATGAAGCCCCTCGTACTCTTTTGCGCGGAAACCATACTTCACGCCATCAAAACGCTCCAGGTTTGAGCTGGCCTCTGCGCTGGCAATGATGTAGTAGGCAGGGATCATATATTCTGTTGTTTTCATAGAGAAAAATTCCACTACCGCGCCCATTTCGGTAAGGCTTTTCAGAGTATTCATAAATGCCTCTTTTACCTCAGGGTTCAGTCCCTCGGAAAAATATTCCTTCGGCACACCAAATTTCATTCCAACAATCTTGTCTGTCATGGAAGAAGAGAAATCAAGATTCTCTCTCTTCATGGAGGTACTGTCTTTTGCATCGTGTCCGGCAATGATCTCAAGAAGTGCCGCACAGTCCGCAACGTCTTTTCCTACCGGTCCGATCTGGTCCAGAGACGAAGCGTAGGCAACCAGACCGTAACGGGATACGGTTCCGTAGGTAGGTTTGATTCCCGTTACTCCACAGTAGGAGCTTGGCTGACGGATGGAACCGCCGGTATCCGAGCCCAGTGCCAGATATGTTTCCCCTGCTGCCACGGCAGCACAGGAGCCGCCGGAAGAACCGCCGGGAACATGTTCCAGATCCCAGGGGTTTCTGGTAACACCATAGGCTGATGTCTCCGTGGTACTTCCCATGGCAAACTCATCCATGTTTGTTTTTCCGATGATCACAAGGCCTGCTTTTTCCAGGCGGTCAATGACCTCGGCATTGTACTGTGGCACAAAATTCTCAAGGATCTTTGATGCACAGGTGGTTGTTTTTCCCTTGATGCAGATATTATCCTTGATAGCGATGGGTACACCGGCAAGAGGTCCGGTATAAGTTCCGTCCTCAATGCCTTTCTGTACTTCTTTTGCTCTTGCATAGGCTTCTTTTTTATAGGTATCAAGATAAGCGTGGACTTTGTCCTCTTTTGCCTCGATCTGATCAAATACGTATTTCACACCGTCCAGGACGCTTATCTGATGCTGTTTGATCTTTTCCGCAAGCTGTAATGCGGTTAATTTTCCCAAATCCATGTCCTGTCTCCTGTCTTATCCAATTGTTTTCGGAACCTGATACTGATCTTCTTTCTGCTTCGGCGCATTGGCAAGCATTGCCTCATGGTTGTCGCCGTTTGTCACAACGTCTTCACGGAATACGTTTTCATCCTCAAAAATATGGGACATAGGCTCTACGGAAGAAGTGTCAAGTTCGTCTAACTTATCTACATAGTCCAGCATCTTCTGCATATCCTCTTTTGCCTTTTCCTTCTCATCCTCTGTCAGGGAAAGCTTCGCCAGGATGCAGACATTTTCCATTGTTTCATCATCGATTATCTTTGCCATCTTTTTTCTCCTTATTACGGCTCAAGTCTGTTCATATCACGTGGGAACAGGCAGGTCTCACGAACGTTTTCCTCTCCCAGGATCTGCATGGTAAGACGTTCCAGTCCGATTCCAAGTCCTCCGTGAGGCGGCATTCCATGTTTGAAAGTATCCAGGTACTGCTCCATACCTTCCTCGTCCATGCCACGGGCTGCGATCTTGTCTTTCAGCATCTGATAATCATGGATACGCTGTCCGCCTGTGGTGACCTCAAGTCCTTTGAACAGAAGGTCAAAACTTAATGTAAATTTCTCATCTGCCGGATCATCCATTGCGTAGAACGGACGTTTCTTGGACGGATAATGTGTGACAAAAACAAAATCCGCATCGTATTCTTCTTTAAAATATCTTCCGATCAGCGCCTCTTCTTCCGGCTCCAGATCGTACGGGTTGCGGATCTTACGTTTATATTTCTCAGCCACCAGCTCTTTTGCTTTGTCAAAACGTACAGCCGGGATCTTGTCTACTTTCGGAAGTTCCACTTTCAGAATGGAAAGTTCATGAGCGTAGTCTTTCTTCAGAAGCTCGACTGCATACTGAAGAAATCCGGTTTCCATTTCCATGATATCTTCAAATCCGTTGATATAGCCCATCTCAAAATCAAGGCTTGTATATTCATTCAGATGACGTTTGGTGTTATGTTTCTCTGCACGGAATACAGGACCGGTCTCAAATACGCGGTCAAAAACACCTACCATCATCTGTTTGTAAAACTGTGGGCTCTGTGCCAGGACGGCCGGTTTGTGGAAGTAGCTCAGCTTGAACAGGTTTGCGCCACCCTCTGCACCTCTAGCTCCGATCTTTGGTGTGTGGATCTCGGTAAATCCTTTTTCGTAGAGATAATCACGGAATGCACGCACCAGCGCTTCCTGGATCTTGAATTTTGCACGCTCCTGCACGTTACGCAGAGCGATGGGACGATAGTTCAGTTTTGCCTCCAGGGAAGTGTTCAGTTTCCATTTGTCGATTGCCAGGGGAAGTGGTTCTGCCGGTGAGGAAAGGATCTCCACATGGCTGATGCGAAGCTCTCTTCCGTGAGGAGCTCTTTCTTCCTCATGAAGAGTTCCTGTGAGGCGGACACACATTGCCTCTTTCAGATCATGAATGGAAACATTTGTTTTGTCGTTCTCATATACTGTCTGAAAAAGTCCCTCTTTTTTTCGAAGTATCACAAATGCCACATCACCCATATTACGGATGCTGTGTATTGCTCCTTCCACTGTCGCTTCCTGGTCTTTCATGCTTTCAGAAAGAAGCACGTCCCAGGCACATTCTCTAGTCTTACAGATTCCATCCATAAATTCCATTCCCTCATCCTCCAATTCCGGTGCAAAAAACATTCGGCATTCAGCCTTTTTTCTTTGCGCCTGTATTTTGATAAGCGGGTCTTACGAACCCGCTCTGCCACTTTTTTCTGTCAAATTCTGCTTTTTCTGGTGTATTTTTCTTTTATATTTTTCTTTTATACAGAATCATATAAAAGCATCAGAACCATCTGGGCTGTCTCCACCATATTGGTTCCGGAATCCATACTGCATTTCTGAATATAACGGTATGCATCCTCCTCACTCAGATGATTTCTTTCCATTAAAAGCATCTTTGCATTTGAAATATAATTCTGCTCTTTCCATGAACGCTGCTTCGGTTTTTTCTTATCTTTTTTCCAGCGCCTTTCGATCTGGGAAAGGATCATGCTTACCGTATTTACCAGATCTCCGGCTTTCAGAGGCATTCCCACACACAAAACGGAAGGTGGTGCTTCACTGATCACTCCCTGCGAAGCCATAAGCAGCATTTCAAAATAATCCGGCATATAGTCCAGAAGATCACGGTAATACATATCCTGAAGATGATAGCCACAAAGCAGGACGCCGCCATCAAGTTCCGAGATACTGGCAAGGGCATTTGCACCCGAATTGCATACCGCCGCCACCGTGAATCCATATCGGTTAAGGACTGTGCGGATCTTTTTTGCATCTTCTATTTTCGGTAATGCAATCACGATACTCGTGTTCATAAGCCGCCACTCTCTTTCGTCCCATTATGCCTCAATCATCAGATTCGATACAGATACTCCTCGATCTCCCAGTCGGAAATCTCCTGGGAATAACGCAGCCATTCTTTTCTTTTGGCCTGCGCGTACTGTTTGCAGAAATCTTCTCCAAGGATCTCTTTCATCCAGTCACTTTCTTCAAACAGTGTGATCGCTTCCCGCAAGTTCTCCGGTAAATTCTCGATACCCTGTTCCTTCTGGTCCGACTCGGAAAGAGAACGGTCAGAAGCTTTTGTCGGATAGATCTTCTTCTGGATTCCATCCAGGCCCGCTGCCAGGCATACCGCAAAAACAAGGTATGGGTTGGATGCAGCATCCGGGCTTCGAAGCTCGATCCTGGTATCATTGCCATTGACTCTCGGGATCCTTACCAGTGAATTCTGATTGTTTCTCGTCCAGGTCAGTTCTGTCGGTGCATCGAATCCAGGCACAAGGCGCTTGTAAGAGTTTACCAGCGGATTTGTGATAAGTGCCATCTCCCGGCTGTGTGCCAGAAGACCTCCGATAAAATAGCATGCCTCATTACTTAATTTGGACGGATCATCCGGATCCACAAAAATATTTCTTCCATTTTTAAACAGCGAAAAATGGATATGCATGGCGGAACCATTTACTTCCCGTCTTGGTTTCGGCATAAATGTCGCATGAAGTCCATGACGTTTGGCTACGGTCCTTACAGCCATCTTAAAGGTCATAACTGCGTCTGCCATCTCACGTGCTTCCCCGTAATGAAGGGCGATCTCATGCTGTGCAGGTGCTGTCTCATGATGAGAGGATTCCACCTCAAATCCCATATCCTCAAGAGTCAGTACCATATCACGTCTTGCATTTTCACCCAGATCCACCGGACTTACATCCAGATATCCGGCTTTTTCGTGAGAAACTGTTGTAGGCATTCCGTTATCATCAATATGAAACAGGAAAAACTCGCATTCCGGGTCAACATAGCAGGTGTATCCTGCCTCTTCTGCTGCCTGCGCTGTTTTTTTCAGAATGTATCTGGAGCTCATCTCATGCTCAGATCCGTCTGCACGGCGCATATCACAGATCAGTCTTGCAACCTTTCCCTGCTGAGGACGCCATGGGAGAATTGAAAAAGTATCGTAATCCGGATACAGGATAAGATCTGGCTCCTTTTCTCCCACAATGCCCGCAATATGAGAGCCATATACAACGCACTGGTTATCCAGGGCTCTTGGAAGCTCTCTTGCTGTGATCGCAATATTTTTCAGAGTTCCAAACATATCTGTAAACTGGAGGCGGATGAACTCTACGTCTTCCTCCTCTGCCATTGCAAGAATCTCTTCTCTGGTATAATTCCCCATAGTATTCTCTCCTTTATTTCCTCATCACACAAAATAATTACCCTAAAAAATAGAAAAAGGGTGCACTTCAGAGAGCTTTCGCTCCTGAAGAACACCCTTGTTCATGGACGTAATTATAGCAATCGGTCAATTCTTTGTCAACTTTTTTTTAAAGGAAATTAGGGGCAAAAAGAACTTTGCCCCTGGTATTTTTAACTTTTTTACTGTAAATATGAATAACTCATCAGAGATTCATCCACTGCCTTCGCAGCCTCACGTCCCTCGTGGATCGCCCATACGACAAGTGACTGTCCACGGTGCATATCGCCTGCTGTGAATACACGGTCTACGCTTGTTGCGTACTGCTCCGGTTTTGTCTCCACGTTGGTTCTTGGTGTCAGTGCTACATGGAAAGCATCGGTTACATATTTCTCGCTTCCGAGGAAACCTGCTGCAATCAGTACCACATCTGCAGGAATCACTTCCTCGCTGCCCTCGATAGGAACCATGTTGAATCTTCCGGTCTTTTCGTCTTTTACGCTTTTCAGTTTGACAATCTTTGCCTTGCAGACATTTCCTTTTTTATCTTTGATAAATTCGGTAACGGTTGTCTGATAGATTCGCGGGTCATGACCAAATACTGCAATAGCCTCTTCCTGGCCGTAATCGGTTTTCAAAACCTTCGGCCACTCCGGCCACGGGTTGGACGGTGTTCTTGTTACCGGAGGCTTTGGCATCATCTCAAGCTGTGTTACGGATTTTGCACCAAGACGGATGGAAGTTCCCACACAGTCATTTCCGGTATCACCACCGCCGATGACCAGAACATGTTTGCCTTTTGCAAGCTCATATGGGAATTTTGCAAAATCGGTATCCAGAAGGCTTTTTGTTACCTGTTTCAGGAAATCCACTGCAAAGTAGATTCCTTTTGCATCTCTTCCTGGAACCTTGATATCTCTCGGATGGGAAGCTCCGCAGCAGAGAAGGACACGGTCATAATCTTTCAGAAGCTGCTCCGCGGTAATGTCCACACCAACGTTGATGTTGGTGACAAACTTCACGCCTTCCTCTTCCATCAGTTTCAGTCTGCGGTCGATGACTTTTTTCTCCAGTTTCATATTCGGGATACCATAGCGGAGAAGTCCTCCAATACGGTCGTTTCTTTCAAATACGGTTACGCTGTGACCACGGCGGTTCAGCTGCTGTGCTGCTGCCAGTCCGGAAGGGCCGCTTCCGATGACTGCGATTGTCTTTCCTGTGCGGACAGGCGGGATCTGTGGTTTTACCCAGCCTTCTGCATAGGCAGTCTCGATAATGGCTTTCTCATTTTCCTTTGTGCTGACCGGATCTCCGTTCAGGTTGCAGGTACAGGCAGCTTCACAGAGTGCCGGGCATACTCTTGAAGTAAACTCCGGAAAACTGTGGGTCTTGTTCAGACGAAGAAATGCCTGTTTCCAGTTTCCTGTGTATACAAGATCGTTTGTCTCAGGAACCAGGTTGTGAAGCGGGCAGCCGGAAGCCATTCCGCCGATCATCATACCTGCCTGGCAGAAGGGAACGCCGCAGGCCATGCAGCGTGCTCCCTGAAGTTTCTGTTTTTCTTTATTTAACGGAATACGAAATTCGTTGAAATTCTGAATACGTTCTTTTGGCGGCAGAACTTTTGCCGTTTCTCTTTCATAATCTAAAAATCCAGTTGGCTTTCCCATTTCCTCATCCTCCTTAATGTTTCACGCCGATGCTCTCATAGAATGCTTCCATCTGTGCCTGCTGGCTGGTCAGACCTTTTTCTTCCAGCTTTGCACTTAATGTGATCATTCTCTTGTACTCATCCGGAATGAGTTTTTTGAAGTGAGGCAGATAGGAATCAAAATCAGCCAGCACCTTCTTACCGATCTCGGAGCCTGTTGCTTCCACATGAGCCTCGATGAGATCACGAAGCTCTTTTTTATCATATTTATTATCCACTTTTTCAATGGAGATCATTGCTTTGTTAAGGTTCTTGTAAAGAACGTTGTCCACATCAAGAACATAAGCGATACCGCCGCTCATACCTGCCGCGAAGTTCTTTCCGGTTTTTCCGAGAACTACCACACGGCCACCGGTCATGTACTCGCATCCATGCTCACCAACACCCTCAACTACTGCCACTGCACCGGAATTACGAACTGCAAAACGCTCACCTGCAACACCGTTGATAAATGCAGTTCCGCTGGTTGCGCCATAGAGAGCCACGTTTCCGACGATGATGTTATCCTCTGCCTTGTATCCGGCCTTCTCCGGTACTTTAACGATCAGCTTGCCACCGGAAAGTCCTTTTCCGAAGTAGTCATTGCTGTCGCCGGTAAGTTTCAGTGTCAGTCCTTTCGGGATAAATGCACCGAAGCTCTGTCCGCCTGCACCTGTACAGTTTACAGTTACAGTATCTTCCGGAAGGCCCTCTTTATGGTTTCTCGTGATCTCAGATCCAAGGATGGTACCGAATGCACGGTCTGTGTTGGTAACATTTACATCAACGGAAACTTTCTCACCTTTCTGGATTGCCGGTGCACATTTCTTAACCAGAACTTTTTCATCCAGAGTTTTCTCAAGGTTGAAATTGTATACCGCTTTCGGATCAAACGTAACTTTACCTTTTCCTGCATATGGATTGTTCAGGATGGCGCTTAAGTCAACTTTGCCCTTGTGCGGCTCCTGTACGCTGTCAGAAACGGTAAGAAGATCTGTACGGCCTACCATCTCGTCAATGGTTGCAACACCCAGGCGTGCCATGTACTCTCTCAGCTCCTGTGCGATAAATCTCATGAAGTTCTCCACATACTCCGGTTTTCCGCGGAATCTCTTACGAAGTTCCGGATTCTGGGTAGCCACACCAACCGGGCAGGTATCCAGATTGCAGACTCTCATCATCACGCAGCCCATGGTTACAAGGGGAGCAGTTGCAAAACCGAATTCCTCTGCACCGAGAAGTGCTGCGATAGCAACGTCACGGCCGCTCATCAGCTTACCGTCTGTCTCGATACGTACACGGTTACGAAGTCCGTTCATGATCAGTGTCTGATGTGTCTCTGCAAGTCCCAGTTCCCACGGAAGTCCTGCATTGTGGATGGAGCTTCTCGGTGCCGCTCCGGTACCTCCGTCGTATCCGGAGATCAGAACGGTCTGTGCTCCGGCTTTTGCAACACCGGCAGCGACCGTACCAACACCAGCCTCGGAAACCAGTTTTACGGAAATATCTGCATACTTGTTTGCATTTTTCAGGTCATAGATCAGCTCTGCCAGATCCTCGATGGAGTAGATATCGTGGTGTGGCGGCGGAGAGATCAGGCTGACTCCCGGTGTGGAATGACGGGTTTTTGCAATCCACGGATAAACCTTCTTTGCTGGAAGATGTCCGCCTTCACCAGGTTTTGCACCCTGTGCCATCTTGATCTGAATTTCTCTTGCAGATACCAGATAACGGCTGGTAACACCGAAACGTCCGCTGGCTACCTGTTTGATAGCGGAGCAACGGTCATTGTCTGTTCCTGCGGAATCCAGACGCTCATCACTCTCTCCACCCTCACCGGTATTGGATTTTCCATGGAGATGGTTCATGGCGATGGCCAGTGTCTCATGTGCTTCCTGGGAAATGGAACCGTAGGACATGGCACCTGTCTTAAATCGTTTTACAATGTCGTCAACACTCTCAACCTGATCGATGGGAAGAGGTTCTTTTGCAAACTTGAAGTCCAGAAGTCCTCTTAGGTTTCCATGGCCTTCTTCGTCTACCAGTTTTGTATACTCTTTGAACATCTCATAGCTGCCCTGCTTTGTGGACTGCTGAAGAAGATGGATGGTACGTGGATTGTATCTGTGCTCCTCGCCCTGACTTCTCATCTTGTGAGCACCTACGCTGTCTAAAGTAAGGTCTGTGGCAAGTCCCAGCGGGTCAAATGCCTCAGAGTGGAGTTTTTCTACGTTATCCTCGATATCTTCCAGTGTGATTCCGCCTACACGGCTTACTGTTCCTGTAAAGTAGCGGTCGATCACATCCTGGGAAATTCCGATTGCCTCAAAGATCTGAGATCCCTGATAGGACTGGATGGTGGAAATACCCATCTTGGAAGCGATCTTTACGATACCGCTGATAACCGCATGATTGTAATCATCAACCGCTGCATAGTAATCTTTGTCCAGCATATGGGTATCGATGAGTTCATGGATGGTATCCAGTGCCAGGTATGGATTGACAGCACTTGCGCCATAACCAAGAAGTGTTGCGAAATGATGTACTTCTCTCGGTTCACCGGACTCCAGGATCAGCGCAAGGGATGTACTCTTCTTTGTTTTTACAAGGTGCTGATGCACTGCGGAAACAGCAAGAAGAGACGGGATCGGCATATGGTTCTCATCTACGCCACGGTCAGAAAGGACCAGGATATTTGCGCCCTCACGGAAAGCCTTATCAACCTCTACGAACAGGCGGTCAATGGCACGTTCCAGTTTTGTACTCTTATAATACAAAGTAGAAATGGTCACAACCTTGAAGCCGTCCTTTTTCATGTTCTTGATCTTCAGCATATCGGTGTTTGTCAGGATCGGGTTGTTGATTTTAAGAACCTGGCAGTTCTCCGGATTCTGAACAAGAAGGTTTCCGTCTTTTCCTACGTATACACTTGTGGAAGTAACGATTTCCTCACGGATGGCATCGATCGGCGGATTTGTTACCTGTGCAAACAGCTGTTTGAAGTAGTCGAACAGTGGATAATGCTGTTTGGAAAATACTGCAAGCGGGGTATCATGGCCCATAGCTCCGATGCTTTCTGAACCATTTAATGCCATGTTGCGAATGGAAGTACGATACTGCTCATAGGTATATCCAAAAGCTTTCTGCAGACGTGCTCTTTCCTCCGGCGTGTACTCGATCACTCTCTGGTTCGGGATCTTGATATCACGGAGCTGTACCAGGTTGCTGTCCAGCCACTCTCCATATGGCTGTTTCTTTGCATATTTCTCTTTCAGCTCATTATCATCGATGACACGGCCCTGAACGGTATCAACCAGGAGCATTTTTCCAGGATGGAGACGCTCTTTTAATACGATCTTCTCCTCGTCTACCGGAAGAACACCAACCTCGGAAGAAAGGATCATATATCCGTCAGAAGTAATATAATATCTGGATGGACGGAGACCGTTACGGTCGAGAACCGCTCCCATCACATCACCATCCGAGAACAGGATGGATGCAGGTCCGTCCCACGGCTCCATCATGGTTGCATAATACTGATAAAAATCACGTTTTTCCTGGGAAATGGTATCATTGTTTGCCCACGGCTCCGGAATGGTGATCATCACTGCAAGAGGAAGATCCATTCCACTCATAACCAGGAACTCCAGGGTATTGTCAAGCATCGCAGAGTCAGAACCATTACGGTTGACTACAGGGAGAACTTTGTGGAGTTCGTCTTTCAGATACGGAGAATCCATGTTTTCCTCGCGGGCAAGCATTTTATCTGCGTTACCGCGAATAGTGTTGATCTCACCGTTATGTACGATGAAACGGTTCGGATGTGCTCTCTCCCAGCTTGGATTTGTGTTGGTACTGAAACGGGAATGCACCACTGCAATAGCAGATTCATAATCCTGACTCTGAAGATCTCCGAAGAATGTACGAAGCTGTCCAACCAGGAACATACCTTTGTATACAATGGTACGGCTGCTCATGGAAACTACGTAAGTATTGTCATTACTCTGTTCAAACTCACGGCGGGCAATGTAGAGCATACGGTCAAAGGCAAGGCCTTTTTCCACATCTTCCGGTTTCTTGATGAATGCCTGCATGATGCATGGCATACACTCTCTTGCCTTATGTCCAAGAACCTCCGGGAATACCGGCACTGTACGCCATCCAAGAAGCTCCAGGCCTTCTTTTTCCACGATGATCTCGAACATCTTCTTTGCCTGGGCACGTTTGATCTCATGCTGTGGAAAAAAGAGCTGGGCTACACCATATTCTCTCTCGCCGCCGATCTCAAAGCCCTCTTTCTTACAGACTTTTTTGAAGAATTTATGGGAGATCTGGAGAAGGATACCGACGCCATCGCCGGTTTTTCCTTCTGCATCTTTACCTGCACGATGCTCCAGATTCTCTACGATCTTAAGAGCATTTGCAACAGTATCATGTGTTTTCTTTCCTTTTATATTAACAACGGCTCCGATACCGCAGTTATCATGTTCGAATTCAGGGCGGTAGAGGCCCTGCTGCTGATTTCCTACTTCTCTCATTTTTCTCATCCTTTCATTGCAGCTTCTTCTGCCGTCTTTTTGTCAACTGCCGCCTGCACAAATCCACGGAACAGCGGATGTGCATGGTTCGGTCTGGACTTGAATTCCGGATGTCCCTGTGTTCCTACAAAGAACGGATGTCCGGCAATTTCGATCATCTCAACGATATGTGCATCCGGGGAAGTTCCTACGATGGACATTCCTTTTTCACTTAATTCTTTACGGAATGCATTGTTTACCTCATAACGATGTCTGTGACGCTCCTGGATCTCTTTCTTTCCAAAAAGCTCATAGGATTTGGAGCCTTCGGCCAGCACACACGGATAGCTTCCAAGACGAAGGGTTCCGCCAAGGTCTTCCACATCTTCCTGATCCGGCATCAGAGCAATGACCGGATGCGTGGTCTCCGGTGCCAGCTCAATGCTGTTGGCATCTTCATATCCAAGTACGTGGCGGGCAAATTCTACAATAGCCATCTGCATTCCAAGGCAGATGCCAAGGTACGGGATCTTATGAACTCTCGCATACTGTGCTGCAAGGATCATTCCTTCAGTACCACGGTTTCCGAATCCTCCCGGAACCAGAATTCCATCTACAGAATGAAGGGTCTGATCCAGGTTTTTCTCATTGAGCTCTTCAGAGTCTACCCAGACGATATCAACTTTTGCACGGCAGGAGATTCCACCATGTTTCAGGGCTTCCACAACACTTAAGTATGCATCATGAAGCTGTGTGTACTTACCAACCATGGCGATCTTCACGGTTTTGTCCGGGTGGCGGAGATTTTCTACCATATTCTCCCAGTCTGTAAGATCCGGTTTACGGTTCTCAAGTCTTAAGCTCTGCAGTACTACATCTGCCAGTTTTTCTCTTTCCATTGCAAGAGGAGCTTCATATAAATATTCTACATCCAGGTTCTGAAGTACGTGGCTTACCGGTACGTTACAGAACAGGGCGATCTTTCCACGGATATCATCAGTCAGAGGATACTCGCTTCTGCATACCAGAACATCCGGCTGGATTCCCATTCCCTGGAGTTCTTTTACGCTGGCCTGGGTCGGTTTGGTCTTCATCTCTCCGGAAGCACGAAGGTACGGGATCAGGGTAACATGAATAAGAATGGCATTGTCATGTCCCACATCATGCTGGAACTGACGGATGGATTCCAGGAACGGCTGACTCTCAATATCACCAACTGTACCGCCTACCTCGATGATGGCAATTCTGTCCTCATCCGCTGTTTTTGCTCTGTAAAAACGGCTCTTGATCTCGTTGGTGATATGCGGGATTACCTGTACAGTACCTCCGCCAAAATCACCGTGACGCTCTTTCTGAAGAACAGACCAGTAAATCTTACCGGTTGTCACATTGGAATTCTTGTCAAGGCTTTCATCAATGAAACGCTCATAATGTCCAAGGTCAAGGTCTGTCTCTGTACCGTCATCGGTTACAAAAACCTCTCCATGCTGAATGGGGTTCATAGTTCCCGGGTCAATATTAATGTAAGGATCAAACTTCTGCATGGTCACCTGATACCCTCTTGCTTTCAGAAGGCGTCCCAGGGACGCTGCGGTAATTCCTTTTCCCAGTCCGGAAACAACTCCGCCTGTTACAAAAACATACTTTACTGCCATCTTCGATTTCCTCCTCCATTTTGTGTTCCACAACAAAAAGGCGTCCGGAACAGGTTCCAAGGGGTGAGAATTCCCCTGCGGTACCGTTCCTGACGCCTTTGTCAGTTATCTTCCATATAAAATATGGTTTACTATAAACTATTTTTTTTTATTTGTCAATAACAGATTTTTTCTATATAGTCTGATGAATTTCTTCCTATGATATGGTGATACAGATGCAAATAATGCTGTGGATACAAAAAAACAGACGCCTGCCAGGGACTCCCATATGATGTCCTCTCTCTGCAGTCACGTCTGTTTTCTCTTTTTATTTTCTTTACGCTTTATCTCCCTCTGTGCTTCCCGCCTGTCACGCTACCGCAAACTTCTGAAGGAAACGGTTGAACTCGTGATCTTCCCCATGACAGGTTACAGTAAGGACCTTGGTCAGATCCATGCTGAGAATTCCAAGAATGGATTTTGCATCAATGATAACTCTGTTATATGAAATATCTACATCAAAGTCGCATTTGCTTGCAGCCTGTACAAACTCTTTCACATCTGCTGTTTCGTTTAACCTGATTTTCTGAGACATAAATTTCATCCTCTCTTCTCTCGGCCTTAAGAAAGACCGGCAAACCGGTGACGCCAGATCTCTGCGATTCTTTTTCGTCACTTCTCATCTGGTTGTCTCACATTATGTCTCATGTTGTCGAATTTGTCAAGTTGATGTTTTTTATCATTTTGGAAGGTTATCCTATAAAAACCCGAATTTCATATAACAAAATTCGGGTTTTCTGCTTATTTATTGTATATTTTTCATATTTTCATTTTCGAATCAACCGACGTTCACTGTGAGATTAATTCCACACAGACCTTAATCCTGTTTGATTTCTTTCGGTATCTCCATCGGATAATTGCCGTCAAAACATGCTTTGCAAAGCGGAAGTCCGCCCGCCATGCCTTCCAGATAATCGATCTGCATGTAGCCTAAGGAGTCTGCACCGATCATCTTGCGGATTTCCTCTGTGCTGTGCTGAGCTGCAATGAGCTGGTCATTGGATGGCACATCGGTACCGAAATAACAGGGATGTAAAAATGGCGGAGAGCTGATACGTACATGGACTTCTTTTGCTCCGGCCTCTTTCAGCATATGAATCAGGTTTGCAATGGTAGTTCCACGAACAATAGAGTCATCTACCAGAACAATCCTCTTTCCCTTTACTACAGATTCCAGAACACTCAGCTTCAGATGAACACTGGACTCTCGCTCCTGCTGGGTCGGTTTGATAAAGGTTCTTCCAATGTAACTGTTCTTATAGAACGCAAAACCAAATGGAATTCCAGATTCCTCAGAATAACCTTTGGCTGCCGGAAGTCCGGATTCCGGTACACCGGTTACCAGATCTGCTTCTACCGGATAGGATTTTGCGAGGGATTTTCCTCCACGGATTCTTGCGTCATAGATCTTTACTCCATCCATGGTGCTGTCCAGTCTGGCAAAATAAATGTATTCAAAGACACAGTGAGCATGTTTTTTCTGCACGTCCAGCTTGCTGGATTTCACGCCATCCCTGGTAATGGTAACAATCTCGCCAGGTTCAATATCACGGATAAACTCCGCGCCTACAGATGTGAGTGCACAGCTCTCAGACGCCAGTACATAAGCATTGTCCCTTTTTCCAAGGCAGAGAGGTTTCAGTCCGTAAGGGTCACGGGCTCCGATCAGTTTCCGGGGACTCATGATCACAAGGGCATATCCTCCCCGGATCTTCTCTACGGTTTTATGTACTGCTTCTTCTACTGTAGCAGAATGAACACGTTCCCTTGCAATATGGAACGCAATAACCTCAGAGTCGGTAGTTGTATGGAAGATCGCTCCGGTCTGGATCAGTTCCCATTTCAGAGCTTCTGTATTAACCAGATTTCCGTTATGTGCAAGCGCCAGACTTCCCTTGATATAAGAAAGTACCAGCGGCTGCGCATTCTCTGCAACAGACTCTCCGGTGGTGGAATAACGAACATGTCCGATTCCGATGTCACCATTCATATTATGTACAACATCTTTTCGCAAAACTTCGCTTACCAGTCCCAGATCTTTATGAAACTGTACGTTTCCTCTTTCTCCGTCCGTCCTTGAAACGGCCATTCCGCAGGACTCCTGTCCTCTGTGCTGCAGCGAGGTAAGACCATAATAAATAGATGGTGCGATATTTCCTCCATCCAGATCATAAATCCCGAATACGCCACATTCTTCCTTTACTCCTGACATATTTCCCTCCATCTGTTTTTTCCATATTGTGCATCTTGGTTGTTGGCCAAAAAGCTTTTCCAAATTACTGACTTTTCGACCGCATAACTATGATATCAGATTATAATAAAAGGACAAGATTTGTCAACCCTGCCCATTTTCCGACACTCCACTCTTTCCGGTCGATTTTTTAGATTTTTTCAAAAAAGCTCTTGACATTATTTTATTTTGGTGTATACTGCATCACATAAAGCAAAGGCGCTTTGGATACGACAAGTATCTGAAGCGCTTTTTTTGTTTTTCCGGTCCGTTTTATACCCGGATCTTCCGGCAGCGGTCCTTATAAGATAATTAAAAATTATAATGAATGAGTGAAATCGAAAGGAGTGTACCTATATGGCACAGAGTATCCCGGAAATGTATGGCAGCCTTGTATTCAATGACAAAGTGATGCGCAGCAAACTGCCAAAGGACATGTACAAAGCATTAAAGAAAACAATTGAAAACGGAACTCATCTGGAACTGGATGTTGCAAATTCCGTAGCAGTTGCAATGAAAGAATGGGCTACTGAAAACGGTGCAACCCATTACACACACTGGTTCCAGCCGATGACAAACGTAACAGCCGAGAAGCATGACAGTTTCATCTCCCCAACAGGAGACGGACAGGTGATCATGGATTTCTCCGGTAAAGAACTGGTAAAAGGTGAGCCGGACGCATCCAGCTTCCCGTCAGGCGGACTTCGTGCCACTTTCGAAGCAAGAGGATATACAGCATGGGATCCTACTTCACCGGCATTCATCAAAGATAAAACCCTTTACATCCCAACGGCTTTCTGCTCCTACAGCGGAGAGGCACTGGATAAGAAAACTCCTCTTCTCCGTTCCATGGATGTTCTTAATAAAGAAGCGGTTCGTATCCTTCACATCCTTGGAAACAAAGATGTCCGTCATATCAACACAACGGTAGGACCTGAGCAGGAATACTTCCTGGTTGACAAAGATCTCTATAAGAAGAGAAAAGACCTGATCTTCTGCGGACGTACACTTCTGGGAGCTTCCGCACCAAAAGGACAGGAAATGGAAGATCATTACTTCGGAGCCCTGAAACCACGTGTTGCCGCTTACATGCATGATCTTGACGAAGAGCTCTGGAAACTTGGTATTCCGGCAAAAACAAAACATAACGAAGTTGCTCCTGCACAGCATGAGCTGGCTCCTGTATTTGATACCACAAACGTTGCAGTTGACCACAACCAGCTGACCATGGAGATCATGAAAAAAGTTGCCGACAAGCACAACATGGTTTGCCTCCTTCATGAGAAACCATTTGAGGGAATCAACGGAAGCGGTAAACACAACAACTGGTCCATGAGCACAGACACAGGTGTAAACCTTCTTGATCCTGGAAAAACACCGGCAGAGAATACACAGTTCCTGGTATTCCTGGTAGCTGTTATCAAAGCCGTTGACGATTATGCGGATCTTCTCCGTGTATCTGTTGCAAGTGCAGGAAACGATCACCGTCTTGGAGCAAACGAGGCACCGCCAGCAATCGTATCCATCTTCCTTGGAGATGAGCTGACAGATATCCTCAAATCCATTGAGAATGATACCTTCTTTAACAACAAGCATGCCGTACAGATGGATATCGGTGCAAAAGTACTTCCACACTTCACAAAAGATACCACCGACAGAAACCGTACTTCACCGTTTGCATTCACCGGAAACAAATTCGAATTCCGTATGCTTGGTTCCGCAGCATCCGTTGCAAACCCGAACATCGTACTGAACACTGCCGTTGCAGAAGTTCTCTCCGAGTTCAGCGCAGCTCTTAAAGATGTTCCGGAAGAAGAAATGGAAAGCGCAGTACATGCACTTCTCAAGAAAACCATCGAGGATCACAAACGTATCATCTTCAACGGCAACGGTTATACAGACGAGTGGGTTGAAGAAGCTGAAAAACGCGGTCTCTACAACCTGAAGACAACTCCGGATGCTCTTCCTCACTTCGTTGATGAGAAAAACATCGCGCTGTTCACAAAACACGGCATCTTTACAAAGGAAGAACTGTTCTCCCGTTATGAGATCTGGCTTGAGAACTACTACAAGACCATCAACATCGAGTCCAACACTCTTGCTGAGATAATCCAGAAACAGGTGATTCCTTCCGTATTTACATATGTTGAAAAACTTGCCGACACTGCTGCTGTAAAGAAATCCGTAGTAGCTGATGTTTCTGTAGCAAGCGAAGCTGCTCTGATCTCCAAATTGAGCACACTTGCTGACACCATGACTAAAGATCTGGAGACACTAAAAGCTGACACAGCAAAAGCTCTCGCCGCTTCCGACGATGTACTTGCCTGCGCAAAAGCTTATCAGGAAACTGTTCTTGAAGACATGGATACTTTAAGAAAATCTGCAGATGAGGCAGAAGCTCTGATCCCGGATGAGTTACTTCCATATCCGACATACGACGAGCTGTTATTCTCCATCTGATACTTGATCAGATAAACAATTTCATACGGTAAATACAGGGGATATCCCTTATGAACTCTACTTCATAATTCATTATCGATTTCCTCATCCATTAATCACACGATACAGATATCCCCTGTTTTACAATATATTCATTTTGTTTCGTAAAGGCGCGAAAGAGAAACTCTTCTCTCCCGCGCTTTTTCGTTATATTGATACTGGATAATTTCTGTCAATTTTCTTTTGTCCGGTATCCGAAAATTCTCTGTTATATCGTTATATATAATAGGAAGAAAAAAATTGGGAAAGGGAGTGTTACTATGTATTCTTCAGTAAACACAATCTGGGTCCTCGTCGGTGCGGCACTGGTCTTCTTCATGCAGGCCGGATTCGCAATGGTCGAAACAGGATTCACAAGAGCAAAAAACGCAGGTAACATCATTATGAAAAACCTGATGGACTTCTGTATCGGTACCCCGGTCTTCTGGCTGGTTGGTTTCGGTATCATGTTCGGTGCAGGAAACGGGTTCTTCGGTAAGATCGGAGGAATCGCCTCAGAGGCAAACTACGGAAACGCAATGCTTCCGGACGGAGTTCCATTCTGGGCATTCCTGATCTTCCAGACTGTATTCTGCGCAACATCTGCCACCATCGTATCCGGTGCCATGGCAGAACGTACCAAGTTCATCTCCTACTGTATCTACAGTCTTCTGATCAGTCTCGTTGTTTATCCGGTATCCGGTCACTGGATCTGGGGCGGCGGATTTATCAGTCAGATGGGATTTCATGATTTCGCAGGTTCCTGTGCCGTTCATATGGTCGGTGGTGTTGCAGCACTTATTGGAGCCATCATCCTTGGACCCCGTATCGGAAAATATTCCAAATCCGGTAAATCCAGAGCGATTCCCGGACATAACCTTACCGTAGGTGCCCTTGGTGTATTTATCCTCTGGTTCTGCTGGTTCGGTTTCAACGGTGCATCTACCGTCAGCATGGAAGGGGATGCCATCGTAAGCGCAGGAAAAATCTTCGTAACAACAAACCTTGCCGCTGCTGTTGCAACGGTAACCGTTATGCTGATCACATGGATTCGTTACAAAAAACCAGATGTCTCCATGTCCCTCAATGGTTCCCTTGCAGGACTAGTAGCCATCACAGCAGGCTGTGATACCGTATCTCCTACCTCTGCAGCTATCATCGGAATCATTTCCGGATTTATCGTAGTATTTGGTATTGAGTTTATTGACAAAGTTCTCAAAATTGATGATCCAGTTGGTGCTGTTGGTGTACACGGCCTCAACGGTGCTTTCGGAACACTGGCTGTAGGACTTTTCTCCGACGGTGCAGGTACAGAATGGAAAGGACTTCTCACAGGCGGCGGTTTCCACGGCTTCGGTGTTCAGTTCATTGGTATGGCAATCACCATCGCATGGGTAGCTGTTACAATGACAATTATCTTCCAGGTGATCAAACACACCATCGGACTTCGTGTTTCCGCTGAGGAAGAGATCGCAGGTCTGGATATGAAAGAGCATGGCCTTGCAAGTGCATACGACGGATTCTTCGTACAGGATACCATGACAAAAGCTCCTGCTCCAATGGGAACTTCCGTAAAAGATCCGGTTATCAAACACGCACCTTCCGCTCCTGCTGAATCTGTTCCTGAGATTCCTGCTGACGGCGTACACAAACTGACAAAAGTTGTTATCATCACACGTCAGAACAAGCTGGACGAATTCATGCAGGCCATGAACGAGATCGGGGTAACTGGTATCACAATTACAAACGTTATGGGATGTGGTGTTCAGAAAGGTGCTCCAACCTACTATCGTGGTGTTGAAGTTGACATGAACCTCCGCCCGAAGGTTAAGATCGAGATCGTTGTAAGCCTTGTACCGGTTCAGAAAGTTATTGACACTGCAAAAGCAGTTCTTCATACCGGCCAGATCGGTGATGGTAAAGTCTTCGTTTACGACATCGAAAACGTTGTCAAGATCCGTACCGGCGAGGAAGGCTTCCTGGCTCTGCAGGATACAGACGCATGATCTTTTTATAAGAAAAACATATAAAATCTTTCTACGCAATATAAACCAAATGAAAGCCAGAAAAGATCCGGAACATTATCTTTCAAATGTTCCGGATCTTTTCCTGTATTACTACTCTTATTCTCTACGAAGCCTCGGCAGGTTCCACCGGTAATGAGCCGCCAGATACCGGACCAGTATCACCACCACAGTTCCGATCACCATAGCAGGGACGCCTCCCCACAGACGGTATACCCACACGCAGGCAATGGCTCCTACAATGGATGCGCAAGCATAAATATGACGCACAAAAATATACGGCGGCACGCCTGCCATCATATCACGGATCAGTCCGCCGCCAACGCCCGTAACCGTTCCAAGGAACACAAGGAAAAACGTCCTTCCCATATATCCTTCTGTGATCCCTTTATCCACTCCCATAACTGTAAACACACCCAAACCCACGGAGTCCATCACCAGCATGATCTTATCATAGACCATCCGGTTCTCGCCCTCCAGCAGTTCCTGTTTCCAGTACATTATGGCAAATACAATACAGGACGTCACCGTTGCCACAATGGTATATATGGGATTCTGAAACATCCCCGGCGGCACGATTCCCAGAATAATATCTCTGGTCGCTCCACCTCCCACGGCTGTCACCACGCCCAGAACGCAGATCCCGAAAATATCCATTCCTCTCTGTGCTCCTACCATTGCTCCGGAAGCAGCGAATGCAATCGTTCCCGCCATTTCCAGAATAAATGTAAATAAACTCTGATAATCCATTTCCCCTCCATACATATCCGGCTGCTGTTCCTTCTCCGGCTCATATCTGCAGCCTGTTTTCCCCACCTGTGCATTTTTTTACAGGGCGCAAGAAGGAACCCTGTTCACACAGGATTCCTTCTCTTATCTTTCATTTCACTTTTCTTATTCTAACAGAATTTCCCTATTCTGTACATCTTTTCTTTTTGTATCCGATTTCTATTATTCTGCTTCGATCAGAAAGCCTCGTCTTTTCAGCATATCCTGGATCATATCCAGAATTTCTTCTGATTCTGCCTCTACTTTATGGTAATGGTAATCCGATGTAATATTCTTCAGAGGACTGGACTTACCGTTTCGAATGTCCTCCATAAAATTCTCCACCTGGCGCCTGGAGCCGATATTCAGTTCTGCCTCGATGTGTCCGTAAACTCTGTGATTGACCATTACGTTAATCACTTTTCCGCCAAGATCCACAATTCCGCAGAGTTCATTCTCCAGATCCGCATCTGTATGATGCACCTTAAAGATCCGGCTCACTGTATGCGGGGCGTTGAGGATATATCCCCGGTTGGTGGAGATCACATTATTCCCCTCTGCACGTATCAGTGCAATATCCTGCACGATCACCTGTCTACTGACCTGAAATGTTTTGGCCAGAGCGCTTCCCGAGACCGGCCGGTCACTGTTTTTAATTTGATCCATGATCGCTGTCCTGCGTTCTGAACCAGTCATTTAAGCTTCCCCTTTCCTGGCTGTGCCTGTACTTTTGGTCCTGATATCTGTTTTCCTCATTCCTGCGATATCCCCCACCCGTTTCAGATACTGTCAATTATGTTTCTGTGTTCGGCACAATACGTACTTCTGTTTTTCTGATGTTCCGGGTATTTCTGTCACAGCACTCGGTATTCTGTAAAATTCCGTGATCTTCAGAAAAGCGGATGAAGGTTCTTCAGGGAAATATCAAGGATCGGTGCAGAATGTGTTAATGCACCACTTGATACATAGTCTACACCAACATCCCTGATCTTTGCAATATTTTCTTTTGTAACATTTCCGGAACACTCGGTTTTTGCTCTTCCGTCGATCAGCTGTACGGCTTCTTTCATCATTTCCGGAGTCATATTATCAAGCATGATGATATCTGCGCCTGCTTCAACTGCCTCTTTTACCTGGGCAAGGCTCTCTACTTCCACTTCGATCTTACGGACAAAAGGCGCATACTCCTGTGCCATTTTTACAGCTTTCGCAACGCTTCCTGCTGCTCCGATGTGGTTATCTTTCAGAAGGACTCCGTCAGAAAGATTATATCTGTGGTTCTGGCCGCCGCCTACACGTACTGCATATTTTTCAAAAATACGCATGTTCGGTGTGGTTTTTCTTGTGTCAAGAAGTGTGATGCCGGTTCCCTCAAGAAGAGATGCTACGGAATGCGTGTATGTTGCAATTCCGCTCATTCTCTGAAGATAATTAAGGGCTACACGCTCCCCGGAGAGAAGCACACGGATATCACCGGTAACTTTTCCCATCTTCTGGCCTTTTTTTACTTCGTCGCCGTCTTTGCAGAATAATTCCACTTTTGTGTCAGCATCCAGAAGTGTAAATACACGGCTGAAAATTTCCAGTCCGGCAATGATTCCGTCCTCTTTGCAGATCAGATCTACTTCTCCCGGAACCGCCTCTTTCATAACGGAATTGGTGGTAACGTCTTCACTTGAAATATCTTCTTTTAAAGCCTCCAGGATCAGGTGGTCTACCTGGAGTGTCATTGTGATCTTATTCATTATACAGTACCTTCTCTTTCTCAATAATCATGGCAGCCCTGTTCTTCAGATCAAGGTTGTTTCCATCTTTCATAATGCGGAACTTTACATTGCAATCTGCGTTCACGCAGCTCCTGCTGCACTTTTCTCGCTTTTCTTTTCAGCGGAGATTGCTTTTGCGGCACGCTTTGCAAACACAAGACTTTCCAGCAGGGAATTACTTGCCAGGCGGTTGGCTCCATGTACACCGTTACAGCTGGTCTCACCTACTGCATACAGCTGGTCCATACTGGTCTTGCTGTCAGCGTCAACCCAGATACCTCCCATAAAATAATGCTGGGCCGGCACTACCGGGATGCATTCTTTTGTTACGTCATAGCCTTCCTCCAGGCATCTTTCGTAAATATGTGGAAAATGATGAAGGATGGTATCTTTGTCAATGTTTTCCATGGAAAGCCATACATGGTCGGTTCCTTCTTTTTTCATCTCTTCCTGGATTGCCTTTGTTACCACATCTCTTGGAAGCAGTTCGTTGACAAAGCGTTCTTTTTTGCTGTTATAAAGCACTGCACCCTCTCCGCGAACGGACTCGGAGATCAGAAATCTGCGGCCAGGTTTCTTGGAATATAATGTCGTAGGGTGAATCTGTACATAGTCCAGATGTTCCAGACGTACATTGTGTTTTTTCGCAATATCCAGGGCATCACCGGTAAGGTGCGGATAGTTGGTGGAATGCTGATATCTTCCGCCGATTCCGCCGCTTGCAAGGATGGTATCCTCCGCATAGATTTCTACCGGAAGCTCTCCGCCTGGCTGAATTTCTTCCTGAATTTTTACGTTTTCTCCTGCTTCCATTGCTTCCAGACGTGTTTTGTTTGCTTCTGCAGAAACTGCCTTCAATCCGATACATTTGCCGTTTTTTACAAGGATATCCTGCATGGAAGTATATTCCAGAACGGTTACATTTTCAAGTTTCAGAACCTGTCCCAGAAGTTTTTCGGAGATTTCTTTTCCTGTAATATCTTCATGATAAAGGATCCTCGGTTTGGAATGCGCGCCTTCTCTTGTATAGGCAAAATCATCTCCATCCATCTTAAAATCCACACCGTAGCCTACCAGGTCATTGATTACATCTCTGGATCCCCGGATCATAATGTCTACGGATTCTTTTCTGTTTTCGTAATGTCCTGCTTTCATGGTGTCTTCAAAATAGCTGTCATAATCATTTTCATCACGGAGTACACAGATCCCGCCCTGTGCCAGGAAGGAATCGCTGCTTCGCATATCTTCTTTTGTGATGATCACGATTTTTTTGTCTCTGGGGAGTTTCAGTGCGCTGAACATTCCCGCAACACCTGTTCCTACGATTACTACGTCTGTCTTGATTTTCATTGTTTTCGCCTCTCTGTCTCTATTTTGCAAGTTCCAGCATCCGCTCCAGCGGTTTCTTTGCTTTTTCTCTTGTTTCATCAGTTACATGGACTTCATTTTCTCCGGTTTTCAGAACATGGAGCACTTTTTCCAGAAATACTTTTTTCATGTTTTTGCAGACTGGTACGGTTTCTGTGAAGTAGAATTTTTTGTCCGGGCAGGTGGTTTCCAGTTTGTACTGTACGCCACATTCTGTGCAGATGATGAATTCTTTGTTGTTGCTGTCCTGAGCGTATTTGATGATCCCGGATGTGCTTCCGATATAATCTGCCTGTTTCAGGACTGTCTGAGGACATTCCGGATGGGCCAGCACAAGTGCTTCCGGATGGGCTTCTTTTGCTTCTTTTACTTCTTCGGGATCCATAAATTCGTGAACGATGCAGAAGCCTTCGTTATAGATGAAGTGTTTTTCCGGTACCTGTTCTGCGATAAAGTGGGCCAGGTTTCTGTCCGGGATGAAGAAGATATTTTTATTTGGGAGTGCTTTTACGATCTTTACGGCGTTTGCGGAGGTTACGCAGACATCGGAGAGTTCTTTTAAGGCTGCTGTGGAGTTGATGTAACAGACAACTGCTACGTCGTCGTATTCTTCTCTTACTTTTCGGATTCCTTCTTCAGTTGCCATGTGTGCCATGGGGCAGTCTGCGTCCATTGCGGGCATGAGTACAGTTTTGTCGGGGCTTAAGATCTTGGCGCTTTCTCCCATGAAGCCTACGCCGCAGAATACGATGGTTTTTTCTTTTGCGCTGGCTGCAATTTTGCTAAGGTAAAAGGAGTCTCCTATATAGTCTGCTACGTCCTGTACTTCGGGGCGCACGTAGTAGTGCGCCAGGATGATGGCGTCTTTTTCTTTTTTTAATTTCTGGATTTCTTCTGCTACTGTCATTATTTTCACCTTTCCTGCAGGGGGTTTTCTTTTATTCCTGCTTTTGTTTTGTGGTTTTTTCAAAATATCTTACACATAATACCATAGTTCTTTACATGTGACAAGACAGTTGTTTGATTTATTGTAAAGTTTTTGTGAGGGAATGGATGGATTGGTTGCAGACGGACGGGGATGGATGGCGAAGGGGTGGTGGGTGGTTTCGGGAACAAGTAATTCTAGGGCTGTGGAAGACTGCTAAAACCATTCCTGAAAATATGCAGAACTCGCTTCGCTCAAACAGCTGCATTTTCAGGAATAACGCAGTCTCCCACGGCCCAAGAATTACTAAGTTCCCTGCAAAGCACCCGCCACCCCTTCGCCATCCATCCCCTGAGTGTTCAAATTTTAAATAAAATGAATTCGTGTGTGTATTTATTTTGGGTTAATTAATTACTTGATATTTTTTTACCTGGTAAATTTAGTGATTAACATTTTTTTGAATAAAAAAGACCTGGTGTTTGCAATAATTACCAGGAATATATATTCCTGAAATTACTGTAAGCTCCAGGTCTCTTGATTTTTTCAGTGAGATGGGGTTATTGGAATTTGCTTCTGTTTCGTATCTTTGCTCTGAATAATTGTTTGGTTGTTTATTCGGTTTTATTTTTCTGTTCCAGGTATGCCTGGGTGCTGTCTTTCAGGCGATTGAGGCCGTCTATTACTGTATCTTTAGGGCAGGCGAGGTTTACGCGTAAGAAGCTTTGTCCGTTTTTATACTCATTGCCGTCGCATACGTAGAGTCCGCTGTGCTGGCGGATGAAGGCATAGAATCTGGTTGCATCGTCGGTTACTTCGCGGCAGTCCAGCCAGAGCAGGTATGTGGCTTCTCCTCTGACTGCGTGGATTCCTTTTATTTCTTTTGTGATAAATTCTTCTGCATATCGTCTGTTTTCCCAGAGATATTCTCTTAAGCTGTCCAGCCATTCTGCTCCGTGGTTAAAGGCAGCTACCGGTGCGATAGCTGCAAATACGTTTGGTTCTGCCACTTCGTCTGTATTTAATCCGCGGTTGACCCGATGCCGCAGTACGGGGTTTGGAACGATCACTGCTGCCGTCTGTAGTCCTGCCAGGTTAAAGGTTTTTGTAGGTGCCACGCAGGTGATGCTGTTTTCTCTGCAGGTCTCAGATACTGAAGCAAAAGGTACGTAGTCTTTTCCTGGTTTTGTCAGGTCGCAGTGGATCTCGTCAGATAATACCAGTACGTGATGTTTTGCACATAATTCGCCAATCTTTGCCAGTGTTCCTCTGTCCCAGATCTTTCCTATGGGGTTGTGCGGGTTACAGAGAATCAGCAGGGATGCCTGTGGGTCTGAAAGTTTTTCCTCAAGGTCTGCGAAATCAATTTCATAGGCACCATTTTCGTAATGCAGCGGGCTTTCCAGGATGAACCGGCCGTTGTTGATGATGGAGTTAAAGAAAATATTGTATACCGGAGTCATGACCACGACTTTTTCTGCTGTGGTTGTCATCTTACGCACAATGCTGGAGATTGCAGGTACAACACCTGTGCAGAAAATCAGCCATTCCTTTTCGATAGACCACTCATGGCGTGTTTTCCACCAGTTCTGATAGGCGTCATACCATTCATCTTCAATCAGGGTATAGCCAAATACTCCGTGCTGTGCTCTTTTTATAATGGCTTCTGTTATCTGCGGAGCTGTCTGAAAATCCATGTCAGCCACCCACATGGGCAGTTCTTTTTCTGTTACATCCCATTTCATGGAGCCAGTATGACGGCGGTCTGTTTTTTCGTCAAATATGCTCATTTCTTTTTCCTTTCTGTATCTGTCAGAGCTTTTATGCTTCCGGCGCTTTATCCAGCTTTTCCCCAACTGTGGGACAGATAATTTCGGTTTCAGCCGGATCGATCTTTTCCGGATCCAGAATCAGTGTTTCAATCTCATCTGCCTGGATCCTGCCTTCTGACGGATTCATGACACTTTTGATCCTGCCGTTGATCTGTGCATTGATCCCTTTCGAATACTCAAAAGCCAGAGTTGTATTCAAAAGGGTACA
Organism: Blautia sp. MSK.20.85; assembly: GCF_013317245.1. Lineage (NCBI taxonomy): Bacteria > Bacillati > Bacillota > Clostridia > Lachnospirales > Lachnospiraceae > Blautia > Blautia sp. MSK.20.85. The sequence continues at coordinate 21,873 of NZ_JAAIUN010000023.1, read as the reverse complement.
ATTGATCATTTTCAGATTTTCAATATAACACAGTCCCTGCAGACTTTCTATGGTACAGTTGATAAATGTGAGATTTTTTGAATTCCAGCCCAGATACTCTCCATGAATCACAGAATCATATACCGTAACATTTTCGCTGTTCCAGAAAGCATCTTTTGACAACATTCTGGCATTATGGACTTCCATATTTTTTGCACCATCAAAAGCATAGTTGCCAACAAGTTTGAAATCATCGATGGTGATATTTGTGCTGTTCATGCCAAAATAATCACCCCTGGCCCGTACATGTGCAAGTTTTATACCCTCACAGTTCCAGAACGTCTCTGCCGCATTGGCAAGATACACATTATCAAGAGTCACATCATGACAGCGGCGGAAATTTTTCGGCGCCTCAATCAACGTATCCTCGATCCGGATATGATCCGTATACCACACCCCAGAACGCGCCATCTCCAGCCAGGTACAATCCCTCGCCTCTATATTTTTGCTGTACCAGAGCGGATATTTCCATTGAAACGAACTGTTCTCCAATACAATATCCCGACTCTCCTTAAGCGGAGACTCCCCATCATTAAAAATCGTCTGTTCAATATGCAACTTCTTCCCATGAAACAAAGGCCGCTCCCCTGTAAGATACGCACCCTTTAATTCTTTATCTGTTTTTATATTCTCTACACTCATTTTCTATCCTCTCTACATTCCTGTCATTCACACGTTACTTTTTATATTTTAACATCTAAAGTTTACTTTAGGTCAAGTATCTAATTGTTATTATCACGTTAAATGTAAAGGTAACTTCCTGATTATAAGACTTAATTCCGGGTAGCTGACGTTAGGGGGACGGACATCGCCTCTTCATATAAACAATCGTTATCATTATACCCCACACATCATCTCACATACAAACTAAGCCATTGCAGCCGTCCAGCGAAGCGCCCGACGGCCCACCACCCACCGAGCAGCCACTCAACTTATCATCCTCAACAACCCTATACCTCCGCCCACACCGTCACACAGCCCCGGGCAGCGGAATGGATCTGCTGGCCTTTGCAGGAGCCGTAGTACTGCTTAGCGCCTGGAAGATTGCGTTATTCAGAAAAATGTCAGCTGTCTGAGCGCAGCGAGTTCTGCATTTTTCTGAATGCTTTTAGCAATCTTTCAGACGCTTAGCAGCACTAGACTCCGAAACAGCCGCAGATCCATTCCGCTGCCCGGGGCGTCCGTTTTACTAATCAAAAAAGAAAAAATCCGCCGCACCCAGCACGACAGATTTTTCCCCACCACTATTTTAATAATTCCCGTTCAATCCTCTCCCGAGCCTCCGGTGCCTGCCTATCCATCTTCTCCGGAAAACCAAACATCGAAACACAGGCAATATTATCACCACCAGCCTTCGGTGCATCCACCCTCAGCTGTTTATTCGCAAAATCCATATCTCTTAAGGTTTCAAAAATACCATCAAAATCCACATCGCCCTCACCCATAGCAAGATGCTGATGTACCGTCACATCCGCTTTTCCACGGCCATTCAGCCACGGCGGATTTAAAATATACCGGCAGTCCATAGTCTGATTAAATGTATCTGCAAACAGTACATGAGTCAGCTCATCTCCTGCATATTTCAGCATGGACCGTACATCCCCTTTACCCTCATCATAGAAGAAACCATGAGGAGAAGAATACACATAACCAAGGTTCGGAGACCGAAAAGATTTTACCATATCACAGGTCTCATTATTCAGCTCGCAGAAATCATAAGGATGAGACTGAATTTCCACACGGATACCCTCACGCTCGATCAGCGGAAGCAGTTCCTCCATAGATTTAAACCACATACCATTGCAGATCTCCTGCTGGTTCGGATCACCGGAAAGCTCCGTGTTGATAACCTTCACGCCCATATCTCCGGCGATCTGGATCATCCGCTTCCAGTTGGCAACCGCAAACTGTCTCTGTTCCTCTGTTGGGCCGGACCAGCGGTATACGACGATAAATGAAGAAATCTCCACGCCGGTTTCCCGCAAAGCCTGTCTGTATTCCTGTTCACACTCTTTAGAAAACAGCGGATGTTTATAGAACGGATTGATCCTCGGATGAGGGGACTGTTCGATATATTTATATCCCCAGTCCGCAACCTGATGGACCATACGGTTGATATCCATCTGTTTTGCAAGCACATCTACGTCAAATGCGATCTTCATGATGCATTCCCTCCTTTTTCTTCTTTATTCCGGATATAATCCAGGATCAGACCGGCCGCACCAGCAGCTCCTGTTTTGGAAACATTGATCACCATATCATAATAGTGAGGATCGTCTCTACGGATTCCGGTAAATCTTTCATAATATTCATTTCGGATCTGGTCACGCTTCTTCAGCTCGTCAAGAGACTGGCCTTTATAATATTCCCGGCCTTCTTTTTCCCGGTAATCATCATCTGCATACACGAAAAAGCTGTATGTATGCGGTTCTCCGCGAAGCACATAGTTGGCACATCTTCCCAGGAATACACCAGGACGCCTCTTTGAAAGTTCACGGATGATCTGGCTCTGCACCTCAAACATCTGGGCGCCTGTATAATCTGCTGCCGCACCTGCCGATGAATGTCCGTACGGGGAAAACGTAAGCTCGGAATCTTCATAATTGTAAGAATCCAGATACTGTCTTACACTTTCCAGATCTGCTTTTTCCATACCGAATTTTTCTGCCATGAGACAGATGATCTGACGGTCATAAACCCTGCAGTCCAGCGCTTTTGCAACATCCTCCGCGATTTTTCTTCCGCTGCTGCCGTACAGTCTTCCAATCGCTACATTGATCCTGTTTCCGGAAACTGCCGGTGCTGGCATGGACTGGATCTCTCCCGGTACAGAAACGTTTCCTTCTCCGGATTCTCTCTGGATCAGTTCCCGCATCATCTTGTCATAGACTTTATCCAGCTGATAGCAGGCCGCGATCACAAACATCACTACCCAGATTGCTACCGGAACATACAGATAAAAACCTTTGATCACACGGATAGCTTCTGCAGACTGCTCTGCTGCGGTTGCCTTGGTGCCATCAAAATATGCAGCGGAAAGGATTCCACCCATGATAGCGGAAGTCAGTCCGGAACCGGCTTTCTGGCCCATGCTCATAGATGAGAACATCAGACCTTCCACACGTTTGCCTGTTTTCCACTGGCCATACTCAATGGCATCACTTGGAAGAGAATACTGCACGCCATAGAACGGTGCGATTCCGATTCCTCTCATGATACAGGTCACAACACCAAGAGAAACACTGGTAATATTCATCAGGAACAGAAGCTGTCCCGCAACACCCAGGATGCAGCCTGCACAGATGAGATTTCTTTTTCCATAGCGGGGAAGCACCTTTGGCAGGAGGGCAATTCCTGCCACAGTTGCCAGTTTCTCCGCTGCTGAAAGAGGCATAACAAGGTCTACATTTCCAATTACATACTGACAATAATAGGTAAGGTCCGTTCCAATGATGATCTGATATGCAGTATAAAAGATCATCAGCCCCAGGGCGATAAGGAAATACCGGTTGGTAACGGTTGCTTTAAAAGCTTCCACAAAAGGAATATCTTCTTTTTCCTGTTTTGCCGCAGAAACACGCTCTGTACAGACCATGTAAGTGTTCACAAGCACGCCGACGGAAATGATCGCATAACCTGCTGTTACCAGGATCCAGGCCATCTGCTGGTTGCCGGTAACATTTGCCACGATATTGATCAGCGGCAGCGTGAACGCGGTAATGATCATACTTGCCGTGATAGACAATACCATACGGATGTTACAGATCACATCACGCTCACGGCGGTCACGGCTCATCAGAGATCCCAGTGCGTGGAACGGCTGGCTGATGGCAGTGTATACAACCGTGTTCATAATGTTATAGGTCACAAAAGCATAGATGATCTTTCCCATGTTTCCAAGCGGCGGCATGGTAAAAAGAAGCACCGCTGCCAGCGCATAGGGAACCGCAAGTCTTAAGATCCAGATCCTGGCTTTTCCATATTTGGAATGAGTCCTGTCGATAATGGTTCCCATCAACACATCGGAAAATCCATCAAAAATGCGGGACAAAAGCATGATCATTCCAACAGCTCCTGCTGAAATTCCAACAACATTGGTATAAAAATAGATCAGCAGAGTTGTTGTCATGGTATACATCAGAGTCAGCGCCGGATCGCCAAAACAGTACGCAAGTTTTTCTGACACCGGAACCTTGATGAATTCATTCAAGTCTTTACCCTTCTGCTTATAATTCAACAATTCGGGGATTCCCTTACCAGCCATAGTATCTACCTCCTATCGGTTTAAGGTCGGACCTTTCTGAATGAATTATCCGAAATATTTCTGTACAAAATCTCTGGTAACTTCTGCTGCTTTTTTCACGTTGTCCTCGTGGCTCATTGCATAGTACTCCGGACGGAACTCTTCGATGGTGCATACACCGTCAAAACCGATCTCTTTCAGTGCTGCCGCGATTCCTGCATGATCTACCACGCCTTCTCCCGGCCAGAGTCTCTTGTCGTCTCCGCAGGAACCAAGTGGAAGATCCTCACAGTCATTTAAGTGGTATGCAAAAATCTTCTTGCCATCTGCTGCTTTCAGGTCTTCCAGACGGGAACACATCTCATGGAAATGGAAAGTGTCCACGGTAACGCCAACATTGTCTCTGTCTACTGCTTTTACTACATCGTATGCTGTTCCAAACTGGTTGATGGAGCAGTTCGGTGCACCACAGAACTCCAGGGAGATCTTCATATCTGCGCCCACTTTGTCAGAAAGGTAGCAAAGACGTGCAACTGCTTCTTCTTTGATCTCGCTGACAGATTTGTTTTTTACATCAAAACTTGGAACTGTGATCAGCATTTTCATTCCAATCGCTTTGGAAACTTTCAGGATGAAATCAACTTCTTCGTCGATCTCTTTTTCCCCGGCCTCATCTCTCTGGTTAAAGAAGATCAGGGTGTTGTATGCCCATGGTTTCAGATGATGATTCTTAAACCAGTCTGCCAGTTCTTCCAGTGTATGTTCTTTGAGATAGTCTTTTACGCAGTCAAAACGGATCTCAATGTAATCAAATCCGTATTTCTCACACATCTCCAGGTCTGCCATAAGAGACTGTCCTTTACATTCCAGTGCAGTTGCTTCATTAAATCCTAATTTCATCTTCGATACCCTCCATATGTCCGGAACCGGTGTGCTCTGTCTGGATTTCTATGTCCTGTTTTCTGCGTACAGGGGAACCACCCCTGTTTCTGTTGGATCATGCAGACTTTACCGATTCTTATTTTCTTTTTTATTTTTCTGTTGCTTTGTGTTTGTGCTATTTTGTATTTTTGTTGTCCGTATTTTCGCTTTGCCAGCATGCAGGCATTTCTTTTCAGCCTGATCTTTCTGGTTACTCTCACCGGCAGATTTCCCGCTGCAGTTTCGATAAAACCGTATCGGAATCGGACTCTGCCGGTGAATGCCGCCACAGGCTCATTGGGAAAGCCTGCGACAATAAGCTGGTATGATAACTCACACTTGATGAGGTGGAGTTCTGTAAAATTATTTATAAAATTCCGGTTTCTCAACTGCTGTAATGATCTTCTCGATCTGTCCGGTTTCCTGCGCTTTTACAAGAGCGTCTGCTGTGATCGCTGCCAGGTATCCATCCCATGCGTTCGGTCCTGTGATCACACCTGCTTCTGCATTGTCAACCCAATCCTGAACCTCTTTATCATAGGCATCTTTAAATCTTACGAAACAGTCTGTGTCAATGGCACTGGATACAGCTGCGTTTTTACGGATAGACGGATAAGCCGGCTGTGCCATTTTCAGTGCACCGTCCTCACATACTACTTCACAGTTGATGTCATATCCGAACTTGCAGTTTACAAATACTTCCACATCGATACACACACCTTTTTTAGTGCGGAGCATCATGATCTGCGGATCTTTCAGCTCGGAATGAGAATATTTGGTTACTCTTGGCATTACAACCTGTGCAGATTCATACTCGTCATCTACCAGCCAGTGAAGAACATCGATCTCATGGATTGCGGTATCGTGCACAGCCATTGGAGTATTATAATTGGTTCCTACTTCCGGGTTTCTATGTGTACAGTGAAGAATCAGCGGCTCGCCGTACTCTCCGGTTGCAAGGGCTTCCTTGATCTGCTGGTAGCCTTTGTCATAACGTCTCATAAATCCAAGCTGGATGAGATGTTTGCCTGCTGCTTCCTCTGCTTTCACTACTTTCAGGCAGTCCTCAGCAGTGGTACATAATGGTTTCTCACAGAAAATCCTCTTGCCAGCTTCAATTGCCTGGAGAAGGGAATCTACATGTGCGAAGCCCGGAGATACGATAAATACTGCATCTACGTCCTCTGCGTTGATCAGTTCCCTGCTGTCTGTGTAAACTTTTGCGCCGCAGATCTCGGCTGCTTTCTTTGCACTTTCCTCAAATACATCTGAAACAGCTACTACTTCTGCTCCCTGGATCTTCTCGGTCAGTCTTCTGATATGATCTCTTCCCATTCCGCCGCATCCGATAATTCCTACTCTTAACATTTTAAATTCCTCCGTTCATTTTTTAACCGAATCAACTGTGAAGCAGTTATTCGGTTATGAGCAAGTAGCGAAGCGGATTGCGAATATCCGCTTGACTCCTTTTATTGTTTTCTGTTTTCGTGTTCTTTTTGATGATGTTATATTATCATTTTGTGCACGTGAACGCAATATCTTTTTTATACAAATTTTCCATTTTGTTTTTATGCGTTTTTCACGATTTGTTACTTTATTCACAAGTTTTTATTGATTTTACAGCGTTTATGCGTGATTTCTATTCATTTTGGATGTGTGTTTCCAGTACGTTTTCTGTTTTTTAATCTGTTAATTTTCTAACATTTTTATGTGTGCACCAGAACGCAATGTTTTATTTCCCGTATACTCCGGTAAGGTTTATGGAGAATATTGTTGTATTTTCACACACAAAGAGTTATAATTACATATAGTTTTATATAAAGTATATAAATATATTCTCTTATCTGTATCCAAAACTTCTATACAAAAACACAACAGAAAGGATTTTTAAATATGAACGATTACAGCTTAGAAACCAAATGTATCCATTCCGGATACACTCCTTCCAAAGGCGAGCCATGCGCGCTTCCAATCTGCCAGAGCACCACTTACAAATATGACACCACCGATGAAATGGGCCAGTTATTTGATCTGAAAGCAGATGGATATTTTTACACCCGTCTCCAGAACCCGACCAATGATGCCGTTGCTGCAAAAATTGCAGATCTGGAAGGTGGTGTTGCCGCAATCCTGACTTCTTCCGGACAGGCTGCCAACTTCTATGCAGTATTTAATATCTGCGAAGCGGGTGACCATGTTGTTGCTGCTTCTACGATCTACGGAGGAACCTTTAATCTTCTTGCCGTTACTTTCAAAAAACTTGGCATTGACTGTACCTTTGTTGATACCGACGCAACAGAGGAAGAGATTGCTGCTGCATTTAAACCGAACACAAAAGTTCTCTTTGCGGAGACCATCGCCAATCCAGCACTGGTTGTCCTAGACATTGAGAAATTTGCACGGGTTGCACACAAAAATGGCGTGCCTCTTATTGTGGATAACACCTTTGCCACACCGGTAAACTGCCGCCCGTTCGAGTGGGGTGCAGATATCGTCACTCACTCTACCACCAAATATATGGATGGACATGCCGTTCAGGTAGGCGGCGCCATTGTTGACAGCGGCAACTTTGACTGGGATGCTTACGGCCATAAGTATCACGGCCTGACCGAGCCGGATGAATCCTACCACGGCGTGATCTACACCAAACAGTTTGGCAAAAAAGCCTACATCACCAAGGCCACTTCCCAGCTGATGCGTGATCTGGGTTCTATTCCGTCTCCAATGAACTGTTTTCTTCTGAATCTTGGACTGGAGACACTTCCGCTGCGTGTTGAGCGTCACTGCTCCAACGCCCAGAAGATCGCCGAATACCTAAATGCACACGAAAAAGTTTCTCACGTAAATTATGCCGGACTTCCGGATGATAAATATCATGCACTGGCTCAGAAATATATGAAGGACGGCCGTACCTGTGGTGTTATCTCCTTTGAACTGACCGGCGGCCGTGATGCAGCAGTCCGCTTTATGGACAGCCTGAAGCTTGCTACCATCGCCACACACGTTGCTGCTTCCATTACCATGGTTCTTCATCCTGCCAGCCATACCCACCGCCAGATGAACGATGAACAGCTGGTTGAAGCAGGAGTTTCTCCTGGAATGATCCGCCTTTCCATTGGTATTGAAAACGTGGACGATATTATCAAAGATCTGGATCAGGCACTGAAAAATGCGTAAATAAAAAACATTAAGGGAAAATCCATCAAATAATCGATGGATTTTCCCTTTGATCTTTTTTGTAAAATGGGTTAAGCGGATATTCTCAATCCCACAGGAAATTTATTGGGAATTATTTTAGTTGGTTAAAATCCATTGCCCAATATTTTCAAAACAGAGTTCATTTATAATACTTCAGCGGTTTGCATTCATGTGTTCAGCCACTTTCTTCCAGGTTTCTGCTCCGCAGATTCCATCGACTGCGATCTTTACATTTTTCTGAAATGCTTTCAGTGAAGTTTCTGTCTGTGTTCCAAAGATTCCGTCCACTTTTACCTGCAGCATTGCCTGTAACATGGAAACAGCAGACCCGGTACTGTTTTTTCTGATGATCGGAAGCTGTACATTCAGCTTCTCTGTTGTATCTGGTTTTTTCGTACTTTTACTTTCTGCTGTTTCATTTTTATTTTGTGAGTTTTTGTTTTTCATATATAATTCTGTTTTTTTCACAAATTCCGGCCACTTTTCTTCATCCATGAGGCGTCTCGGGCAGTGTTTTCTTGACGCATCGTAATGTCTTTTCAGCCGGTCTGTCCCCCATCCGTACTGTTTCAGCAAAAGAGCCGCCAGCTGTTCTGTCTTGTCTACCGCCGTATAATAATCTGTTTCCGGATTCACACAGATTTCGATATTGATAGAATTCCGGTTCGTGATTCCATACTTTCCTTTTCCGTCCCCTACTGCCCAGGCCCCGTCGCTGTGGTCCAACGTCTGATATACGGATTTTGAATCTACATAATAATGCACGGTACCAGCCAGATTGCCATTCTTCATTGCATTGGCATGAGCTTTGGCATCTGCCCCCTTACTCCAGTTATCCGTTTCATGGATTACAATATATGCCGGCCGGTTCTGGCCGATATAACAATTCTTTTTGCTGATCAATCTTATGATATTCATAAAAAATTTCCTGTTTTTTGTCTTCTCTTTATTCTATGCAGCTATTCATCTTTTTCCAGCTGTTTGATCAGCTGATTTACATATGTAGAAAGCCCCGCCACCAGAACTCCCTGCGTCATGGAAGTAAATACAGCCATTGCGATATCCTGTGCCGTATTATAGGAACAGGTTGCAAAAACATAGATCCCGCATACAAGGATCCCCACACCTCCCAGTATCAGTGGAATATATTTATCCTTCACAGCCTGGGCTTCCTTCAGCGCAATTCCCATAAAATACAAAGCAACTGCTGTGATCAGCAGTTCCGGTTTAATATAATTCACAAGCGCTTCCATAAACCTTCTCCCCCTTGCAGCTTTGTTTTATTTTATGAACTGCTCCGAAATTTGTTTCACAGATTCTTCAAAATTGCATCACGATTTGCTCACATTTTTTCGATATATTATTACCTGTAAACAGCAAGCAAGTAAATGCAACTGCTAAACAACTTTTTCTTTTTCATACTTTTAACCGGGAGCGTTAAAACTCCCGGTCTCCTTCCTTTTTTTAATACAATCGTAATACAAAGCGGTCATTCCCATTCCGCTTTGTACTTCAAAAAGGATACCGTAAACTCATCAAGACTGATGACCTTACGGTATCTTTTTTGTATTGTCAAGCGGATATTCGCAATCCGCTTCGCTACGTAGCTCATAACCAAATAACTGCTCCGCAGTTTATCAGGAGGAGCTTGCACTCTTCCTGATACAAGCAAGTCCCCACCCACTGCTTATTGCTTTTCGCAATTGAAGCAGGGGACTTATTTGATTTGGTTAAAAGTATTAGCTGCGAGTGATTGCTACGTGTTAGATATATGTTAGCTATTGCTGTTTTTCCAGGCTTTTTGAGAATATTTTGTTCTATTTCCAGGCAAAAAGAAAAAGGCCGCAAACCCTTGAGTTTACGGCTTTTTCGCTATTTTAAGCTATGCTTATATTAGAATTTGCCAGCGTCAGCAGCTTCCTGTACGGAAACAGCTGTTCCTTTATTTTCATGCTTTTTCCGCATGATGTTAGCTATTTGTTAGCTATCGCTTCATTCTTACCTGTTCTTATACTTATTTTGTGTTGGCCTTCATGTGCTCAAACACCTTTGTCCAGGTGTCTGTTCCGCATGAGCCATCTGCAGTAATAGCAACGTTTTTCTGGAATACTTTCAAAGATGTTTCTGTATCGTTTCCGAAAGAACCGTCTACTTCAACACCAAGCACGGCCTGCAGGGAAGATACTGCTGCTCCGGAGCTGCCTTTTTTAATAACCGGAAGCTGAACCTTAATTTCTTTTGTCAGTGTTATTGCACTTGTCTTTTCCACCGGATACACCGCTTTTCCGTTCCAGTCGTAGATGGTGTAGCCTTCTTTCCATTCTTTCTTTGCATTTTCAAGACTCTTATATGCTCCGATCTGGCTCTTACTGTCAGCCCAGGATTTTCTTGTGTGGTAGTATTTATCTACTGTTGCCGTGGTGGTCTTGGCTCCGATCAGCTGCTTGAAACGATTCCAGTCACACTTGGCCCGGATTGCTGACGGGCAGTTCTTGGCGCATACATCATAATGCTGCACAACTCTATCTGCCGGGATTCCCAGCTGCTTCATGATCTGCTTGCATATCTGGACTGTATTCTGAAATGCTTTCTCGTAGTTATATCCTTCCTGGACACACATCTCGATTCCTACTGCATTTCTGTTATTGACTGTTCCAAACAGGCGGCCGCCATAGTTGACTCCTACATGCCAAGCACCACGATCATACGGAAGTGCCTGGTATGCTTCTGTATCATCAACGAATACATGAGCGGAATAGCCTTTAAAATTTCCATCGTGCTGGGCTTTTGCGTGTGCTTTTGCATTTGCTCCCTGTGCATAGTTATCTGTGTTGTGAATAACAATATACACCGGTGTCTGACCTGCATAGCTGTTGTTATTACTGATAAAGCTTGTATTGATATTCATAGTATCATTCTCCTTCTCTGTCTTAATTGATAATATGCTGTTCAAAATGTTGATGATCTTCTGGCCGTAGTTCTGTCCGGATGCCCAGCCCTGGCCCTTCGGGTTTTCATGCGTGCCGAGATGCTCGACATATTCTGCACAGCCCCTGTTGACATATGTGTAACGCGGATCTACACAACGATTCTGCAGCTTGTCTGTAGAGGCATAAGCCTGCAGATGCTGGATCTGTGCCCGAATGCCTTCCGCTGGTGTCTTGAAGCTACTGCCTTTCATGCCCGTTTTGGTTACACCCAGGCCACAAAAATTGTTCTGATTGAGTGTCACCGCAGAATTAGAAAAGGTGAAGTCTCCGGTTTCCAAGCAGGACTGGGCAAAAGCTATATCACCGCGGACTCCTTCGGCTGTTCCTTCAGTGATATATAAAGGAATCATTTTTACTACGGAATCCGGTACCTGTGGATTAACCTTCTTAATATAGGTTCTCATCTGTTCAATGCTTGCTTGGGATTTATCCATGATTTTTAGCATGTTGTTTCTCCTTTACTGATAAGAAAAGAGGACGATCACTCGCCCTCTGAATCCTCTTTTTCTGTATCGATATTTACTTTATCTTCCACCTGAGATTTTACATGTGTTACAAGTGGAATCAGGAATGCCGGGATTGTTACTCCCATATCTTTGATATTCTCCAGAATGCTGATGATCTCGTTGCAGATAATCCAGATTGCTACAATACAGGCTACCAGGAATGTAAATGGTAATGTGATACCTGCAGTCTGGGTCGCATATAAAAGAAGCTGGTCAATGATCGCTCCCACGATTACCAAAAGCCACATACACACCTTTTTCATAATTCCACGGATACTTTTATATGAGTTGATGTCCTCAGATCTGTATGTGGATGCCATAAGGCCGGTGGCATAGTCAAGGACGTTGCAGGCCACCATCAGGAGAACTGGCACTGTCAGTACGCCAAGGATGGAGCTGATCAGTGCAAAAATTGCTGTAAAAAATACTTTAATATAGTTTTCTTTCATTGTTTTTTTCCTTTCTCCGGTGTTGCGCCGGCGCAATTTTAATAAGTATAAAAATAAGAGCCTTTCGGCTCTGCTCTAATTTCCATATTCTTCTCCTTCTAAAAAAGAGAGCTTTTCAGCTCTCTAAATTACATATTTCACATGTGGTGTTTTATAATCAGATTCCATCCTCATCTTCAGCATCATAATCTCTTACGTTCGGAAACATGTCTGAATCATCCGAAATTTCTTCTATCATTTCTTCATACTCTTCTTTCACATCTTCATAGGAAGAGTTTTCATCCAAATCATGTCCCCAGTGCTTCTCGTCCATTTCCTTTAACATTTCCTGTTTTGTCATTAACGTAACCTTCCTTTCTTACTGCTGCCATTCCTTGTATTTGGTTTCATTTTATCTCTCTATTTTCAAGAAATCAATAGATCTGCAGAACATATTTCAACTTTTGCTTAACCAAAGCCCTCCTCGTCCCCTTATGTCCTTTGTACCAAAAAAACATCGGTAACGTCAGTATATTCTACCAACATTACCGATATTTTATTTTTCATGAGAAATAATCTCTCGATTATCATTTAAAATTGCGTCAATCAAATTCTGAAATGACTCCGTTTTTTTATCTTCTGGCATTTCTTTAATAATCTGTATTACTGTTAAATATTTTTCCGTTGAACCCAATCTTTGGTGATAAATACTGAGTTGATTTATGGCTTCTTTATACAACCAGAAAAATAATCCTGCAATTATTTCCACAACAGTTCCTCCAATAACGGATATTACTGAAATATTCCTTTTGAAGAAAACTACCGCTGCTATGCCAAACATATATATAAAGAAGCCTAAGAAGCAAATCAAAAGTGCTGCCGAAAAAGACTTCCTGGCCTGATCTTTACTTATCACATAGTATTCTTTTAATTCCTTCACATTCCTCAACATAAGCTCAAGAACATTATCATTATCTGCATATTTAATTTCAATTCCATCAATTGCTTTCTTGATTTCTACATATTCTTTTTCTTCATCAGCTTTATCATAAGCTTTTTTTGTTATAAATGCTACCACAGCTGATATAACTGAAGCTGTCAATGTAGTTATAGCACCAAATATTTCAAATGTATCCATTAAGCCTTCCCTTCTTTCATGTATATTATACAACCAGAAGAATCAATTTCCAATAGTTTTATAAGACAATAGTTTACCGTTTTGTTTTTGAATCAACTAGCGCCCCCTCTTTAGTTAATTAATTCCGCATTTGATTTCAACGCATTAACCCATACATTTGCAACCTTTTTCCCGCCTTCATCATTAGGATGGACATTATCAGAGAGATAAATAGATGATGTCGCAGAATTAATACCACTTTTTGCGTGTTGATCTGCAACAGGAATACTCCATAGATTTGCAACGCCACGAACCGCTTCAGCAATCTCATCCATATTACCGTAGTTAGAATCGTTGCAGTAGATAGGTGTTGCAATCATAATCTGAATCGGATTTACTTCTGATGTCTGTGTGATACCGCTGTATCCGCTCCCAAGACGATAGTATTTGTAGAATACCTTACTCAATAGTACATTGTAAGCACCTACAAAAGTATCGGTATTCACATTATCTCTACTCATATCTCCAATAGTAACGCCTTGTGCTCCGTCATTAGTACCGCCCATAATCAAAAGACAATCTATATCGTCATTAAGAGCATTAATACGAGAGTCTTGCCACATTGCATTACTATCATTTCCGCTAATTCGTGTTCCACCTATACCATGATTATAGATTACCCCAGTATGTAAAGCATCAGCCACATAGCCTTGCCACGTTCTTTGTTCTGTTATGCTATCACCGAGAGTATCAATTACCTTATCAAATAAAACTTGATTTTCAGACGATTTATAAGAATTGAAATAGGCTTGCCAATGTGTTTTAGCAGTACCTTTTTCAAACATCTGATATTTGTAAGCCGAACCTGTAATATAGTCCTTATAAACTGATACTCTAAAGTATTTAGCATCATCTGGCATATCTGATTTTGCATATCCACTAGGAGCACCACTCCATACTGTAATCTGAGAATCGGGAATATAAGAATTTTCTTTTGCATCCGTATAGAACGCTATTGCGTTAATTGGGATATCTGTTTTACCCTCATTACAATACGCAACAAAGTCATTAACCGGCATAAAATTAGAAGTTATATAACCATTATTTTCGCCAACAATTCCTCTCGAAAGCAGACCGACAGAACAGTTGTTTACGTCTAAAAGATTTCTGCTTGAATAGTTTACTAGTCCATTTACATCAACACTCAAAACTCTGTCAGCAACAAGTGCCTTATCTGATGTTTTTGAGTGTTCAGCTTCAATAGCATTTGAAACAATGCCAACAGAAATATTATGTATTGGATTTTCCCAATCAATTAGTGACAGTTCATCTTCTGATATGTCTGTAATATCGTATACATACAATTCACAGTTAATAACGCCATTTCCATTAGAGATACAGATATTAGAATCCGTTGTTATGTCGACATCTACAAACCCATCTAAAGGATATGCTCCACCAACAGTTATTATAAGTTTTTTAAAGCTATAATCTGACATTGTTCTGATTACGCATCCACTACCACTTATCGTTTTGTATGCAACTCTGTATTTTTTTCCTGCTTTGAGATAGGTGTCTGATACTGCTCCGATTTCCACGAAATTTCCGCTTGCAAATGTTCCGCTCAAGGTATTACCGACAAAAGATTTATCATCAACACCATTGCAATATCCAAATGGCTTATCTTTTACCAAATCAATAAGTTTTACAAATGTTGCTATATCAGCTAAATCTTCCTTTAGCGAATCAGCAGCCTCCCTATTCGCATCAATCTGCTTCACCAAACCTGTGTCGTCCATGTCGTATTCGAGTTTATATTCCAGGGCGAGGGAATATGGATCTACGGGTTCTATGCTTCCGGCAGAGCCAAAGCCCCGGCATTCCAGGGTTTTGTTCGTCTGATCGTAGAGCATGTAGGGCACATGGTTGCTTTCGCTTGTGTATGCAGTGGCGGTGCTGTCTACGGCAAAGTATTGGCCTTTTTCTACGGGGATCCAGCAGCGTGCGTTGCCGTTTGCTTCAAATATTATTTTCGTTGTGCTTACTATTTTTATGGTTTCAGCACTGGGCATGTATACGGTTCCTGGATTTTTTTCAAATTCTACAATATAAGCCGAACATTCTCTGTCCAAATTTAATGTACTTTCATTCTGTGCAAAAGCACCTCTGCTTATTTTGGCAACCACGCCTGCTGCCGTAAAGCGTTCATTTAAAATACAAATTCCTTTGGTTTCCGCAACATATTTCGTGGATTCTGATTTCGCCTTTGACCAGATGGAAGCACCTGCACCAAAGAGAGCTTTATGTATATCCGAAGCCTGTTCCCTTACCGCTTCTCCGGCGTTTCCATATTCTTTTCCATCATAGGCAACACGTATATCCTTCAGCTCTGCATCTCCGGTTGTTGAACCATCTCTTAATGCCGTAAAAGCATTCATTCTTTTCTGGATATTGTCCATCTGAGCTTTTGTCTGATTATATAAATGTTCAGCATCGCTACTTATCTGAGCTCCGGAATCTGATAATTTCTTCATGAGATTGTCAACAGAAACCATCATATTCTGAAAATCTTCAACATTGAAATAATCATCCTGTTCCGGATAAGGCATTGCATAATTCTCTGTTTTTTTCACTGTATTACCTCCGTTCGAAGCTGATCGTATGTTTTTGCCTTAAGTTTTTTATAGGTAAAAGGCTTATATGCACGGTATGTGTTATAAATAATGATAACGTCTATAATCTGGTCCAGTGGTACGATTCCCTCCAGCATTTCCCAGATTATTTTTCTGTTTTTATAGTGTTTCAACTGCAAAGTAACGGATACTGTTTTCTGCTGTATGTTCACTTCCAGGTTGTATCCATCCCCAAGCATACTCTGCAGTCTTTTCTGAAGAATCCTTTCCGTATACATAGTCGAGATACACCATCTTGCAATCACGGCAATTTTTCGTGTTTCCAAATCACTGCTGCTTGAAGGCTGGATATTTAATATCCGCTCTCTTCTTTCAATTCCACTTTTCCTGGATTCTTTTACCGTGATATTATCATCCAGTTCCTGGATATGATTCTCCAGTTTTTCTCCAATAATATCCCCAGCTTTAACAGAACACTTGATTTCCCTGATCTGCATCACGGCATCCGGATAGTTTACTTTGACGTGCATGTCAGTTCCCCCTTCACAGGAAGCTTGTTTTTCCCAACTGTATAGTTTTTGGCTGCTCCGTTCAGGGTTGTTCCTGCAACATCCTCTACCCCTGTCACATCCACGATTGCTCTCTCAACCTGCAGAATCCTTACAACCAGATTATCATTCTTCTCCCATTTTTCCCTTACTTCAAGGAAATACTCTTCAACGGCCTGATTGATATATTCCTTAATGTCTTCATAGGCGTATCCGGATTCAAATGTAATTTCTGTATTGATATTTACGGTCTCTTCCTCTGCACCAACCACTTTTACCCTGTGTCCGATTGGAGCAATTCCATCGCCTTCTCCGCTTGTCACCACCGGATCAACGGTATTCTGCACCTCTTTCACAACGTCCTCATCAGGAGTCCGGAAAGAATCTCCTGCAATCATTACCTTGATCTGATCATCTGGTTTTGAAACTCTTTCCAACTTACAGGCCTTTACACCAGGCATTTCATTGATCCTACCTTTGTAATACTCCCTGTTCCCGGCAAAACCTCGATAATTGTAGCTGTTCAGCACTCTTGACCGATACAGTTCGGTATCCTCCTGGTCTTTTCCCTGCAGCCTGCATTTCAGTATCTTTCCCCACTCAAACCCTTCCACAAAAGTTATCGGGTCCAGATCAGATAAAAGGGTATTCGGGCCACTTCCAGATGTATCACATCCGAGCCTGTATATATGCTTGTTTTCATCAATCACATTGAACACTGTATAGTTGTACTCATCGCAATTCCACCTGCTGCCGGCCGGAACTGCACAATTGAACTGTGCTTCAAATTCTGCATAGGTAGCTTCATTTATGAAACATCCGATGTCATTTCCAATCCGGATAAGGTGTTCCAGATCCGCCGTATCTGCAAACATATTCTTTTCTATCCCGGACATAAACATATATGTCTCTTCCAGCTGGACCGCCTGTTTTGCACAGGCATTATACAGAAGACTTCCCTCTGATGTATCGATATCGTCCGGCATCTCCTTCATCATGGCTTCCATGATATTTTCAAATGTCATATCCTCAAACATAAATCTCCGCCTCCTGTTCTCCCAGTGTTGTTATAAGTTTGAATGACAGCATGATCTTTTCATCTTTTTTCACACATTCAAAATCTGTGATCCCTTCTATATATGGATTTACACATAAACACTCCTCCGTCATTCTTTCCAGCTCTGAATTCGTATATCCTTCAGAATACTGTTTTCCGATCAGGTCCTCAAACTCCTGTCCATATTCATCTGAATAGATATAATATCTGTACCTTGGCGTATGTAATGCGATCCAGCACCATACCATCAGGGCATCCACGCCCTCCACAATCTTCCCGGACAGCTGTCCTGTTTTGAAATCAATTCCATATTCTTTCGGAACGTATTCCTCTTCCGTAATATCATCGGATTCCGTATCTGCAAATGGAAACATCATACCGGGTCCACCACCTTTGCAATCAATACAAATTCCTCAGTATCCTTCATCTTCATCAACAAGACTTTATCCCCTTCTTCCAGATGATTGATCCCGTCTTCAACAGCCAGGTTGCTGCTTACTGAATAGTCACTTTTATTTATTATTCCAGATCCTATTTTTACTCTCCCGTCATGGCCCATTATCCCCAGCTCCGGCACCTGAGGATTGTAAAAACGTCCTGCCTTTCTCATCTGCTCAATCAGTTCTTCATATGGAGTCATAGTCCGCTGTACCTCCCTCCGTTAATGATCGCCGTCACTTTCTTTCCGACCCATTGCCCGATATTAAGCTGCGCTCCATTATTTGTCTCGGAATTTCCCAGGCTTTCAAACTCCACGATCGACACAGCACCAGAATACACATGGCCCCACTGGTTCCCGGCATCATCACCTTTTTCATCTGCTATGATCGCGTTGAAACGTGCTCCATCTTCCAGAACCACGCTTACAACATCACCTGCAGAACCAAATACCGGACGGAGGGCTATCAGATAATAACCATTGATGGTTGCAATGCCGTTCTTCCCTGGCTTCCCATTATTTCCCCACAAATCTGCGATTGTCTTCTGGGTGCTGTACTTTTTCCATCTTCCAAAGAAATAGGAATAGTTTGTGTAGTCTTTTATGATCCCTGTCTGTGCTACAGATCCCGGAACCGCTACGGTTGTTCCGCTTATCACCTCATCGCTTCCTTCGGCCGATTTTGTAACCGGATAATCTATGTAACAGAATCCAAGGACATTCTGATGGGAATCTCTTCTTTTCACATCATCGCCATAATTGCCTTCAATGCTCGTGTATCCACCATCACTATTAACGCTTTCAACAATTCCGATATGTCCCTGTCCGCCATAGATTACCAGAGCTCCTTTTTTTGGGGTGCTGCCCCACTTTCCACGGGCCTGGTAATAATCCCGGACATTAAAGCAATAGGCTTCTTTTGCGCCACCCATAAACAGATCCGCATGGCCGCTCTTCTTGAAGCAGGCCCAGATAAACATACAGCACCAGGCAGCATCCATTCCATACAAAACCGTAATCTCGTTATGATTGCTTCCAGGTGGATTTTCTCCAATCCCGATCCAGGATCTTGCCTGGTTCAGAACATCTTCCAATGCAGAACTCTCCGATGAACCTGACGAGCTTGAGGATGTCTCTTCTTCATCCTCTTCCTGTGTGTCCATGATATTCTTAAATTCCAGATCAAGCTTCATTGTATAGGAGCCATTTTTCCATTCATGGGAATCACTCTCAATCCAGAATCTCCCTTTTAACCCTGTCCTGGAATCTTCTATGATCACCCCAAGGCCGGAAACACAACGGTAATCCCCTGTTGATGTCAGGCTTGCATTTTTACTGATTCCTTTCAGCTCGTTCATTGCTTCCTGCTTGCCATTACCGGAATCCACAGTGATCGCGCTCTGGAATATTCCATACATGTTCGCCCAGCGTGTGTTGGTAAGGATCCCGATCTTCTTATTTGAGGAATTATATACATATACCCGGTTTACCATATCATCTGTATTCTCGCTGTAAGACGATTCAAGGATCCGTTCACCCTGCTTAATGTGAAATCCCGGGATCGTCTTCCCCTTTTCGATCACTTCCAGGGTATCCCCGTTCATCTGGGCAATGTACGGCTTTTTATTCTTCCTGTGCACTTTTGTGTATGCAGCCATAATAATTTCATAATATGGCCTTTCCTGGAAAAACATCTTATTTAACACCAGTCCAGTCTTTGCAAGGTTTCTGACATTTATACCGATATCCTTACATACCATTTCCGTAATCTTTTCCGGCGTTTTGTTCCGGAACCGGTATGTCCCGTTGGATCTTAGCAGATGGATCATATGATCCTTTGCCGTATACTGCAGCTCCCCGGCATCTGAACTCCTGTTTCTTTCCGTAACTGCCCCGACAAAATGCACTTTCTGATTGCTATCCGGATAAAATACGATCTTATCTCCAAGCTTGATGTCCAGTGTCTCTACACTTTTATCATTCGGACTGTATGCTACAGAAAACGCAACGGTCCGGGCTGCCTGTCGTGCACTTCCGGACCAGGTAACGCTTGTGACGTATTTGGTTATATCATTCTCTTTCCACTTTAGTTTCATGGTATCACAAGCCTTTCTCCGTCAAAGATCCACCATCCGTTTACACCCTTATTGGCACTGCTGCGGAATCCATGTTTTACTGCAGTCCGCTCAATAATGGTCTTGTTTGCTTCGTAGATCTTGTTCGCATATGATCCGGTTCCATAATATTTCTTGGAAATACTCCATAAGGTGTCATTTCCGAAAACAATATGCACCTTTGCTTTCGTTTTGGAGTTTTCCCGTTTCGTTCCCTGTTTTATATTCTTTTTTGTTGTGGAAGCTGCAGTCTTTGATGTCTTTTTCTTTTTTGGTTTTGTGTACTTAGGTGCCCGGTATTCCATCAAAGACAGCTTATATTTGATATCTCCAGTTCCATCTTCCTCCCCGTATGAGAAGGAGCTGATCACCACCTGCATATTGATCTTTGTTTTGGTAACAACCAGACGGAGCGTTTTTTCTTGCCAGGAAAGTATTTTCTTCACATATTCCCATGGACTCTGCTTTTTCTTATATGCTGCAAATGAATAATCCTTATTTGGAAAAAAGGACTCCAGTTCTATGGAACTGAGCCCTCTTTTTCCAAGGATCGTGGCATCTCCAAGGTTCTGGACGTTCACGGTTTCATGTCCGGCATCCCTTGTAACGTTATAGGATGCTGGTAGTATCGGAAGCTGTATGGAATCTTTTCCGCATTTCAGCCATATTTCCATCTTACTACTCATTTACGCCTACTATGCTACCGCTGTCTGCGGAAGATTATCATTGGTTTCCTTTACTTTCTGCACAATTCTCTCCGCGATCCGGTCAATATCTGCTTCTTCACGAACAATAATGCTGTCTGCCAGTTTCGCTATGGTAATTACTGTACCTTTGTTCTCGGAACGTGCCATTCGGACAGATTCATCATGTGGATATACCCTTGTACCTCTTGGCAGGTCAACGATCTCTCCACCTTTCTCACTGATCTGTACAATGCCGCCCTGCCAGTTATCGGTTCCTTTTGACAGAGTTGGAATCTGCGGAATGTTAAGCCCTTTCCAGCTTTTACCACCAATTCCAAGTACCCAATCCGGAACCGTGAAGTGAATGGAATTAATCCTGCTGATCGCACCATTTACAATGGAAATGACTGCATTCATCGGGGTTTTTACAAAAGCTTCCAGCATTCCAAAAGAATTGGAAACAATATCTCGTAAGCCTTTCCATGCTTTTTCCCAGTTTCCAGTGAACACTCCATTCATAAATGTTGTGACTCCCTCAAGAACGCCAAGAAAACCGTCTATATACTGGCTTGCACCTTCAAAGAATATTACAATCACATCCGATCCTTCTGAGAATACAAATTGTACAGCTTTTATAAATCCACTCTTCAGATAAGAGCCTATTTCTGTACACAGTCCTAAAAACGGCTGAAGCTGTGGCTGTACGGTATTCCAGAACGATTCAAACCGTGCGGCTGTTTTTCCCAACAGCGGACTTATTTTGTCCCAGTTTTTATAAATCAGGAGTGCTCCAGCAGCTATCGCTACTATGGCAATTCCTGCTGGCCCGGTCATAACTGCACCAAGAACCTTAAATCCACCAGCACGACAAACGCATGAGTAAATAAATTGTGAACACACCCCTTTTCTAGTAAAATAAAAGAAAAAGGGGTGTTATTTATGCAGGAATTATTA
>NZ_JAAIUN010000022.1:0-60940 GCF_013317245.1 Blautia sp. MSK.20.85 | reverse complement strand
TTGTGCAAAAGAAATGGCTGCAATGAAGAAAACGGAAGAATACGGATTTTTAAAGAAAGTAGATAGTATCGCATTACAACAATCGCTCAGGCACCTTGATACGGCATTTCAGAACTTTTTCAAACAGCCGAAAACAGGTTTTCCACGGTTCAAATCAAAGAAGCGGAATAAAAACAGCTATTCTACGGTCTGCATCAATGGGAACATAACGATATCCAATGGATGTTTGAAATTGCCTAAGATTGGACAAGTCCACTTAAAACAGCACAGGATTATTCCAGAGGAATACAGCCTGAAATCTGTAACAGTAAGTCAGACACCAAGCGGAAAATACTATGTTTGTATACTTTATTATGATTATCATAGGATGGGTATCGGTGGATATTTATTATAGCGTAATCTATACAAAATATGCAAGGTACGCAAGAATCTATAAAAGAAGCTACCGAGATATATACAAACCAGAAAAAGTAAGACAATCCATATTATCTGACTTTGAAAGAAATGCTGCACCAACATCCAAAAAGATATACTGGGATAAAGAAGACCGGAAGTTCTGGGATTTTTATGAAAAGCCAGAAGGAAAAAATCTGAACATCCTTGCTTTTGCAGAAACTTCGATGATAACGAATAAAGATATCTATCAAATAAGAAAAACACTTCGAAAGTTCAGGCGAAGCAAGCAGGAACAAGATCCTGGAATGAAAGAAATATACGGTGTCTTCTGGTTTGATGTGAAAGATATAAGCTGGGGCATGGAAGAGCAGAAGGTAAAGCTCATGCCGCCATTTCTACATTCCAAACAGAAATCTAAATATGTTCGGATGCGTAGGGAGTTGTTGGATATAGTTGAGGTGGTGGAGGAAAAGGAAGAAGAAATTGAAAACGAAACGGGTGATGGCAAGCAGTGAATGTAGATTACTACCGTTTGCCTGATCAGAAATATCGTGGGGGATTACTATGTTTTCTATTGAGTACATAAATATTCCAACATTAATAGCAATACTCGTTATTGCATATCTTATGGATGATATATTTCTTTTTATGAAATTGGGCAATGATACTACAAAACAGCTTATGGCAACTGTAGTAGGGTATATAATTGCTGTTCGAAAGTTTGGATATCTCAGATTTGAACCATTTGCAAACCGTTTTGGGGAAGAGAATCCTTTGTATGCAATGGGATTTATGCGGGAAAAATCTCAGAAATCCAAATGGGCCGCATATCAGAGAGGAATTTTTTTCTGGCAGGCGGTTACGCTGGTACTTGCAATTATGTCCAAAATTGCATTTATATTGTCACAGCGGTTTGTGTTCAGCGATTTTGAAATTGTAGCTGTGTATATGTGCAGCTTTTTACGTATTTCCTGTGTCTCTTTTTTGGTGATTTTGATTGGCTATGTAGTTACATGGAGTTATTATATGATGATCTATCACCGAAGTTTCCGATATTACGCAGGCAGGGATAAAGTCTGGAAGCCATTCAGTTTTGTGGGTCAGGATCATTATTATGTCTGGCCGAATGAGCTGAAGGTTTTACCACGGACCTGTGCAAGTATATATCCATATGAAGAAGATGACCATGTAAAAGAAAATATAAAGAAATCCTGTGTAGCGGATGGCTATGAAAAAGAGCGGGAATTCGATTTTTCAGATCAGGGAAATGCTGTTTTTTATAAAAAAGCGGAGGCCTCAGAAGTCCATATATTGTACGTGATCGAAACAGAAACCTTGAAAGACGAGCATACAAAACAGCTGAATGATTTTTTCGGGGAATTCTGGAAGGAAAATATTGGAAAAGAAGAGAAAAAACAGCCAATATACTTTACATTTGTGATTTTCTGCAGAAGAACAGATTCATTGCTTGCAAAACAGATTCTGGAAGAAGCAAATGGATTGCTCATGTACAGGAACCGGTACCGTCTGGGGGCGATATTCAATGAGAAAAGCAGCGAATTAAATATTAAACAGGTATCCCCCAAGTCACACTACAAAGATATCTACCGCAAAATGTCCGGAGAACTGAGACGCTTTGCAGGGGGAGATGCAGAAATATAACGGAAGTATAATATGCCAGGAGGGAGCTCGTCAGAGCTTCTTCTATTCCATTGTAACCGCAAAATAAAAGAAATAAATTAAGACAAACAAACTATAACTGGGAAAATCTTTTCTGAGGAATGCTTGTATTTCTTGCAGATTGGATTTTCCCTCTTTTATATTGTAGGGGAGAAATATTCAGGTTATAATAAAGAAAACGGCAGTAAAACAATAGAGAATGAGAGGTGATAAGATGTTGACCAATGCAATGAAAGAAGAGAAAAATTCATCCGTTGGTCTGCAGATTTGGATCTCCGGTATGACAGAGTCTTTTCTATTATTGATATTCAGGAAAAAAATATGTAGAAGTGAGGAAGAATTCTTCCGTTTTATCAGAACGTGCAAAAGGAGGAATGCATATGTGTAATAAAAAAGAATTAAGCTTTTCAATATTTATGATATACAGTCTCGCAGATAAATGGAAGATGTCTCCGGCCAAAGTATATAAAATATTAAATTCAACAGGGATTTTAGATGATTACATTATTAAATGTTATGATGTGCTTCATACACAGGGAAAAGAATATTTGGTGGAAGACATTACAGATTTTGTGAAAGAAAAAGGTGTCAATGTATGATTGTATATCATGGATCAACAGAAATTATAAAAAATCCAGATGTAGTTCATTCAAAAAAGTATTTGGATTTTGGCAGAGGATTTTATATTACGACATTCGAAAATCAGGCAAAGAAATGGGCAGTTCGAAAAGGTATGCGACAGAAAAAAACTGCGATAGTTAATGTTTATGAGTTGTCTGAAGAATGGAGTGGCTTTAGAGTATTATCTTTTGAAAAGGAAAATGAAAAATGGCTTGATTTTGTATGTGCATGTAGAAAAGGGCAGTCGCTGAATAAAGAATATGATATTATCATCGGAAATGTTGCGGATGATGATGTGTTCAAAACCGTAGATATGTATTTTAGAGGATTGTGGAATAAAGAAAAAGTTTTGAATGAATTAAGATATTACAAAATGAATAATCAAATATGTATTGTAAAGCAGGAGGCGTTGGATTGCCTTCTTACTTTCCAAAAGGCATATGAGGTGAATAGTAATGGTAAATAAAAAGCAACTGGAAGAATTTTATAAACAGAATTTGGAAAATGATATTATTAATACAATTTCGGAGATGAAAGGGATTGATTTACGAAAAGCACTTGATATTTATTATTCCAGTAGACTATCTGAGCAGATTTTAAATGACAGCTATGGAATAGAAAATATGGATGCAAAATATCTTGCAGAAGATTTGATAGAAAATGAACCGGAATTATTTTGAAATTAAAAGAGGCAGTTATGGAAATGGAGGGAGCTCCCAAAAGCTCCCTCCATTTCCATTTATTTATTCACCTAAAAACCCAAGATCAATTTCCCCATCAAACACCGTAGTTGCCGGACCGGTCATGTAGATGAGATTTTCGTCTCTTTCCCAGGAGATATTTAAGTCTCCGCCAAGGAGCTGTACGGTTACCGGTTTGCTGCCGTCAACTTTATCGTTGAGGATGGAAGCGACTGTGACTGCACAGGCGCCGGTGCCGCAGGCGAGAGTCTCTCCGGAGCCGCGCTCCCAGACACGCATCTTAACGGTGTGGCGGTCGATCACCTGAACAAACTCGGTGTTGACCCTGTCAGGGAAGCAAACGTGATTCTCAAAGGACGGGCCGATTTTTTCCAGGTCAAGGCTGTCCACATCATCTACGTAGATGATGGCGTGAGGATTGCCCATGGAAACTGCAGTCATATGATACTCTTTTCCGTCAACGGTGATGGGAGCGTTGATCACCTGCTCGGTTTCGGCAACCACCGGGATCTCTTTTGCAGTGAGGATCGGGGAGCCCATGTTGACTTTTACCATGGAAGCCTTGCCATCGCGGATCGTAAGATCTACATATTTAATACCGCTTCTTGTGGCAATGCTTAAAGATGTTTTGTCCACAATGCCGTGGTCGTAGACATATTTGGCAACGCAGCGGATACCATTTCCGCACATGGCGCCCTGGGATCCGTCCAGGTTGTACATATCCATCTCACAGTCTGCGATCTCAGACGGGCGGATCAGGATCAGACCGTCGGAACCGATGCCAAAGTGGCGGTCGCTGACAAATTTCACCACTGCGGCAGGATCTTTGACAGTCTCCTCAAAACAGTTTACATATACATAATCGTTTCCAATGCCGTGCATTTTCGTGAATTTCATAATGATAACCTCCTCTTGTTTCTGAATATTATACTTGGTTTTTCTGTTGGAGCACAAGACCCGCATGGAAAAAACACGCCAGTTTTTTCCAGTTGCTGTCTCTGATAGTATAGTATACTGGATAATTGTTATCGAAAAGTGAATTTTCCCCATGGAATTCCCATAAAATAGAAGGGGAATTTCGGATTTATGGATTTTATGTGCTTGCATTTTGTCAGAAACATGGTATCATAAAACAAAGCAATATGCACGGAGATGCATAATTATGCTGTACATCGCGAAATGCGCTGCTGCATTAAGAGAAAGAAGCAGCCCCTTTCGCGATGTACAAGAGAATTCAGGAGGAAGAAAAAATGAAGAGAAAATTTATGGCACTTGCACTTGCGGCAGCTATGACAGTATCCATGACATCCGCTGTTTTTGCAGCAGATGAGATCAAGAGCGCAGATGATCTTACCGGAAAGAAGATCGGTGTTCAGCTTGGAACTACCGGTGACACCATCGCTACAGATATCAAAGATGCAACAGTAGAGAGATATAATAAAGGTAACGATGCAGTAATGGCTCTGAAACAGGGCAAGATCGACTGCGTGGTTATCGACAGCGAGCCGGCCAAGAAGTTCGTTGATAAGAATGATGATCTTAAGCTTATCGATAACGTATTTGATAAAGAGGAGTATGCGATCTGTATTTCCAAGGACAACACAGATCTTACCAAAGAATTCAACGACGCACTGAAAGAGCTTAAGGATGACGGAACACTGGATTCCATCAGAGACAACTACATCGGTGATGATGCAGGCAAGACTCCATATGAGACTCCGAAGGATGCAGATCATTCCAAGGGAACTTTGACCATGGCAACGAACGCAACATTCCAGCCATATGAATATTATGACGGAGATAATATCGTAGGTATCGACGTTGATATCGCACAGGCAATCTGTGATAAGCTTGGATACGATCTGAAGGTTGAGGATATGGAATTTGATGCCATCGTAAATGCAGTAAAATCCGGAAAAGCTGACTTTGGCGCAGCAGGAATGACTGTAACAGAGGATCGTAAGAAGAGCATTGATTTCACAGATCCATATACAACCGCAGAGCAGGTTATCATCGTACAGAAATAAATTAACTCAATAAATTGCTTGGCAGTTTACTGAGTTATGAGCAAGTAGCGAATGCGGATCGCGAATATCCGCTTGACGAAAAATTACAAAAATTACACGCAGGTTCCGGATATCCGGGGGACTTTTCCGGATTTCGGAACCTGTAGTTTTGGAAAGGGTGGAAATTTTGAGTCTTATTGAACAGTTTCAGTTTAATTTTCTGGACGACAGCCGCTGGCAGTTTATTGTATCCGGTCTGAAAAACACCATCATTATTACATTCTTTGCGGTGCTGCTTGGCGTTTTTCTGGGATTTCTGATTGCCATTGTCCGTTCCACACATGATAAGACGGGGAAACTTAAGATCCTTAATGTGATCTGCAGAGTTTACCTGACTGTGATCCGTGGAACACCAACCATGGTACAGCTGCTGATCGTTTACTATGTTATTTTTGCTACCGTAGATCCGGGTAAAGTGATCGTTGCCATCATTGCGTTTGGAATGAACTCCGCAGCATATGTGGCAGAGATCGTCCGTTCCGGTATCATGTCCATTGATCAGGGACAGTTTGAGGCAGGACGAAGCCTTGGACTTAACTATACACAGACTATGACCAAGATCATTCTTCCACAGGCCGTAAAGAATATCCTTCCGGCACTTGGAAATGAGATGATCGTACTTCTGAAGGAGACCTCCATCAGTGGTTACATCGGTCTTACAGATCTGACCCGTGGCGGAGATATCATCCGAAGCCAGACCTACAGTGCCCTGTTCCCGCTGCTTGCAGTAGCGGCAATTTATCTTGTGATCGTTTGTTTCCTTACATACCTTGTAGGAAGACTTGAGAGGAGGCTGAGAAACAATGAGCGTAAGTAATGAGGTACTTCTTGACGTGCAGGGACTTCAGAAGGCCTACGGCAGCAATCAGGTCCTTAACGGGATCACCACACAGATCCGTCGCGGTGAAGTAGTAGCCATCATCGGACCGTCCGGCTGTGGTAAATCCACATTTCTCCGTTCGCTGAATCTTCTTGAGGAGCCAACCGGGGGAAAAATCCTTTTTGAGGGAACTGATATCACAGATCCGAAGGTAGATATCAACCGTCACCGACAGAAGATCGGAATGGTATTCCAGCAGTTTAATCTCTTTCCGCATAAAACCGTAAAAGAGAATATCATGCTGGCACCGGTAACTTTGAAGCTGATGAGCAAAGAAGAAGCAGAGAAAAAAGCTCTGGAGCTTCTCAAGCGTGTCGGACTTCCGGACAAGGCAGATTCTTATCCGGACATGCTTTCCGGTGGACAGAAGCAGCGTATCGCCATTGCAAGATCCCTTGCCATGAACCCGGATGTGATGCTGTTTGATGAGCCTACATCCGCACTTGATCCGGAGATGGTCGGAGAGGTTCTGGAACTGATGAAGGAGCTTGCAAAATCCGGTATGACCATGGTTGTGGTAACTCATGAGATGGGATTTGCCCGCGAGGTTGCAACCAGAGTTCTTTTCATTGATGAGGGAAAGATCCAGGAGGAGAATTCCCCGAAGGAATTTTTTGCCAATCCAAAGAACAAGAGACTTCGTGAGTTCCTTTCAAAAACCTTATAAATTTCAATTACTGAAAACTGATATTTTCCATATCTGGTACAAAATTGCCGGAGGAAAATATCAGTTTTTTTCTGTATGACAGATTTTAAGATAAAAATGTGCTATAATGAACAATCAGAAAGAAAAGTGATAAAAGGGGAAATATGGAGTCTGATCAGTGAAAAGGACTTTTATAAAAAACAATGGAGAGGGAAAAAACTATGATTATTCGAAATGGAAATGTTTTTCAGGAAGACGGCAGTTACCGGAAGATGGATCTTTATGTGGAAAATGGCAGAATTGTTTCCAGTGAGGAGGAAGTATCTGATAAAGAAGAAATTGACGCTTCGGGCCTGAAGGTTCTGCCGGGACTTGTGGATATTCACAGCCATGGTGCTGTGGGACATGATTTTTCAGATGCAGATGCCACCGGCCTTAAAAAAATCCTCAAGTATGAGAAAGCACATGGAATTACTTCCTATTGTCCTACATCAATGACACTTCCGATGGAACAGCTGATCCGGATTTTTGCTTCCGCGACAGAAGTGGAGCAGGATGACAGCAGTGCCAGGATCGTGGGCCTGAACATGGAGGGACCGTTTTTGGATCCTGCGAAAAAGGGGGCACATGTAGAGGAATATATCCGCAAACCGGACATCAGATTTTTCCGGGAATGTCAGGAAGCTTCCGGCGGAATGATAAAGGTTGTGACTGTGGCTCCGAATATGGAAGGTGCAGAGGCGTTTATTGAAGCACTTAAAGATGATGTGGTGATTTCCATCGGCCATACAGGCGCGGATTACGACTGTGCGGCAAAAGCCATGGAAAAGGGTGCCCATCATGTAACTCATCTGTACAATGCCATGAATCCGCTTGGACACCGTGCGCCTGGTGTGATCGCGGCAGCGGCAGATGATCCGCTGTGTATGGCAGAAATGATCGGAGACGGGATTCATATTCATCCGGCTATAGTAAGAAATACATTCCGGATGTTCGGGGAAGAACGGATCGTACTGATCAGCGATTCCATGATGGCAGCAGGAATGGAAAACGGTGTTTATGAGCTGGGCGGCCAGAAGGTTATCATGAACAACCGTAAAGCAGTTCTTGAGGATGGCACCATTGCCGGTTCCGCAACCAACCTCTATGAATGTATGCAGTGCGTGATCGCAATGGGCGTGCCGGAACATACAGCGATTTTTGCAGCTACCAGAAATCCTGCAAAGAGCATTGGCATCTATGGAGAGGTGGGTTCTCTTGTGCCTGGAAAACGTGCGGATATGGTACTTGCAGATGAGAAGCTGAATATCGT
This sequence comes from Blautia sp. MSK.20.85, assembly GCF_013317245.1. Classification (NCBI taxonomy): domain Bacteria; kingdom Bacillati; phylum Bacillota; class Clostridia; order Lachnospirales; family Lachnospiraceae; genus Blautia; species Blautia sp. MSK.20.85. The sequence continues at coordinate 52,638 of NZ_JAAIUN010000022.1, read as the reverse complement.
GAGAGTGATCTGATGAAGGTCTGAGTGAATCAGATAAAGAATGGCACAGAAACTGCAAAACTGTTGCCTGAAGTGAAAATGTCTGTCTGAATAAAATATGGCTCCGGTTCCCGGAAAGCGGAATGAGAATGTTCGCTTTATGCCGGGAACCGGAGCCTTGTTTTTGTTGTTTGGCGCTGGTGGCTGAGTTTATTCCTCAGCAGCGCCCTGTGCGGCTTTCATTTCGTTGTAACAGTATTTGATGATAGATTTTCTGGTTATGATTCCGATAAAGGCTCCCTGGTCGTCCACAACCGGCACAAAGTTCTGATTGATGGCGCGGTCCAGGAGATCTTCCATATTGGAATCTGCGTGGACCGGTTTATAGGTGGCACGGCGTGGGATTGCCATGATGGGAACGCCCTCTGTTTCCTTGATGTCGTGAATGTCTGCCCGGCGCATGCCCCAGAGAAGGTCGCCCTCTGAGATGGTGCCGAGATATTTGCCGTCCATGGTGAGAATGGGAATACAGGAGTACTTGCGGTGCTCCATTTTTTCAAGGGTCTGGCGAAGGGTCTCATCTTCGAAGATGTAGGCGACTTCGCTTTTGGGAATCAGAAAAAACAGAATGTTCACGTTATTACCTCATTTCCGCAAAAATTATAAATAAATCTGCAAGATGTTTTAGAGAAGCTGAAGTCCGTGTGCCTCTGCAGCATCTGTGATTTCTTTTGGCCAGAGAGATACATGTACTTCTCCGATGTGCGCTTTACGCAGGAAGAACATACAGATTCTGGACTGTCCGATACCACCACCGATGGTGTACGGAAGCTCTTTGTTCAGGATGGCTTTCTGGAAAGGAAGCTCTCTTCTGTCATCGCAGCCTGCTTCTGTAAGCTGGCGGTCAAGCGCAACCTCGTCAACACGGATTCCCATGGAGGAAAGCTCAAGTGCAATGTCAAGTACCGGATAGTATACAAGGATATCACCGTTCAGTTCCCAGTCATCGTAGTCCGGGGCACGTCCGTCGTGGCGCTCTCCGTTTGTGAGGGTTTTTCCGACTTTCATAAGGAATACGGCACCTTTTTCACGGACGATCTTGTATTCACGTTCCTTTGGTGTGCAGTCCGGATACATGTCAAGAAGCTCCTGCGTTGTGATGAAGAAGATGTCTTTCGGAAGGATTTCTTCGATGTAGTCGTACTGTACAGCCATGTATTTCTCAGTTTTACGAAGGACACTGTAGATGGTGCGTACGGTCTCCTTGAGAGTTTCCATAGTGCGCTCTTCCTTGGAGATGATCTTTTCCCAGTCCCACTGGTCTACGTAAACAGAGTGGATATTGTCCAGATCTTCATCGCGGCGGATCGCTACCATATCTGTGTAGAGGCCTTCACCGTGAGAAAAACCATATTTTTTCAGAGCGTAGCGTTTCCATTTCGCAAGGGAGTGTACGATCTCGGCATTGCTGCCTTCGATAGCCTTGATATCAAAGCTTACCGGGCGTTCTACACCGTTAAGGTTGTCATTAAGGCCGGATTCCGGTGCTACAAATGTTGGAGCGGATACTCGGAGAAGATTAAGCTTCTGGGAGAGTGTCTGCTGGAAGAAATCTTTTACTGTTTTGATCGCAATCTGTGTGTCATGGAGGTTGAGGTCTGCATGATAGGTTGCGGGGATTGTGATTGTGTTCATTATCGGCTCCTCCTGATGATTTTTGGGCTTATTGCTCTGTGGGGTATTATAGCAGAAAATGGCCAGGGTGGCAATATAAGGAGATGTGAAGTCCGGTCCCGGACCAGGGAAAAATACTGGGTATTGAGAGCGTGATATGATATACTGAATGTAAATTGTGAAGCGATCGCATTCAGGGACATACAGCAGGAAAGAATGCGAATGTCCGATTGATAAAAAGAAATGTGAATGTCCGTTTTAACGGACAGAATGGAGGGAGTTTATGGCAGGTGAGAAGTGTCAGGTTTGTGGCGGCAGGGTTGTAAATGGCAGGTGTTCGCTGTGCGGGATGCCTTACAGAAATGATGAAATACTCTACCATCTTAATGAACCCCGGGATGTACATTACAGGCATGCTTCCGCAAAAGTGCGGGATATGATGCGACAGTATGGACAAACTGTGGACAAAACAGCACAGCGCGGCGGCAGAGTGAACCGGAGTACAAATATGGGCCGGAATACGAATGCAGGCCAGAATATGAATACGGGCCGGAATATGAATACAGGCCGGAATGCAGGTGCGAACCGGAATCCAAATGGAAATCGAAATACAGGAAATGCAGCTGCAACTGTAAGGAAGACCGTACCGGCAGGTAACACCATGAATAAAACAACGGCAGACAGGAACCGTACAGAAGTTCCAAACCAGGGGAAAAAGCAGCAGAACGAAGGACGGAAAAGAAACAGTATAAGCTGGATCATATGGCTTATAGTGGCACTGGTTGCTTTGTTTCCCCAGTTATGGGATTTTATCGTAGAATGGATCAGAATGAATTTGTAAGAATATTTCCGCAGTGAGATCATGCGGTGCTAAGAGTCTGTATTTTCTTGTATACAGAAATACCCCTTTTCTTTTCCTCCCAGCTGTGGTATACTCATGCCTAGCACAATATATAGAAAAAAACCAAGATATAGAGAATAACAATACTATATATAGTATTCGGGAGAGATGAGTCATGTTATATGTGATTAAGAAAGACGGAACAAGAGAGGAGTTTAATCCTCAGAAAATCGTGGCTGCCGTAAATAAATCAGCAGAGCGTATCCTTTATACTTTTTCCGATGAGGAGAAGGATTTTATCTGCCGTTTTGCTCAGGAGCATGCGGATTCCCTTGGGAAAAATGAGATCGAGATCCAGGAGATGCACAACATCGTGGAGGGTGCACTGGAGCGGGTGAATCCTGCAGTTGCCAAGAGCTACCGCGATTACCGGAATTACAAGCTGGATTTCATCCACATGATGGATGACGTTTACACCAAGAGCCAGGCCATCCGCTACATCGGTGATAAGAGCAATGCCAATACAGACAGTGCGCTTGTTGCAACCAAGAGAAGCCTGATCTTTAATGAGCTGAACAAGGAGCTTTACCGGAAGTTCTTTATGAACCGTAATGAGCTTCAGGCATGTAAGGACGGTTATATTTATATTCATGATCAGTCTGCACGTCTGGATACTATGAACTGCTGTCTGTTTGATGTGGCAGCTGTTTTAAGCGGCGGTTTTGAGATGGGTAATGTCTGGTATAATGAGCCGAAGACTCTGGACACAGCCTTTGATGTTATGGGCGATATCATCCTCAGCACAGCGGCGCAGCAGTACGGTGGTTTTACCGTTCCGGAAGTTGATAAGATCCTGGCACCGTATGCGAAGAAGAGCTATGATAAATATATTTCCGAATTTCTGAAATACTCCGATGAGAGCTGGAGCGGCCGCGAGGAACGTGCGATCGAGTATGCCCTTGACAAAGTCCGCAGGGATTATGACCAGGGATGGCAGGGAATTGAGTATAAGCTGAATACGGTTGGTTCTTCCAGAGGCGATTATCCGTTTGTTACAGTAACACTTGGTCTTGGAACTGAGCAGTTTGAGAAGATGTGTACGGTTTCTCTCCTTGAAGTTCATCAGGGAGGCCAGGGAAAAGCCGGACATAAGAAACCGGTACTGTTTCCGAAGATCGTATTCCTCTATGACAAAGAGATCCACGGTCCTGGAAAGTGCTGTGAGGATATTTTTGAGGCTGGTGTGGAGTGCTCCTCCAAGACCATGTATCCGGACTGGCTGTCCATGTCCGGAGCAGGCTATATTTCCAGCATGTACAAGAAATACAAAAAAGTCATCAGCCCGATGGGATGCCGTGCTTTTTTAAGTCCGTGGTATGAGCGTGGCGGCATGGAACCGGCAGATGAGAATGATACGCCTGTTTTTGTGGGCCGTTTTAACATCGGTGCGGTAAGCCTTCATCTTCCGATGATCCTTGCCAAGGCCAGGGCGGAGAGCAGAGATTTCTATGAAGTTCTGGATTTCTATCTGGAAATGATCCGTAATCTGCATATCCGTACGTATGAGTATCTGGGACAGATGCGTGCGTCTACCAATCCTCTTGCCTACTGTGAGGGTGGTTTCTACGGTGGACATCTGAAACCGAATGAAAAAATCGGCAAGATCCTGAAGCCGATGACAGCTTCCTTTGGTATTACAGCACTTAATGAGCTGCAGGAGCTTTACAATGGAAAATCCATTGCAGAGGATGGTGCGTTTGCTCTGGAAGTCCTGAAATATATCAATGACAAGGTAAATCAGTACAAGAAGGAAGATGGCTATCTTTACGCAATCTACGGAACACCGGCAGAGAGTCTCTGCGGCCTTCAGGTAGAACAGTTCCGTAAGATGTACGGAATCATTGAGGGTGTTTCTGACAGACCATATGTGAGCAACAGTTTCCACTGCCATGTAACCGAGGATGTAACCCCGATCGAGAAACAGGATCTGGAGGGTCGTTTCTGGGAGCTTTGCAATGGCGGTAAGATTCAGTATGTACGTTATCCGATCGGCTACAATAAAGAAGCCATCCGTACATTGATCCGTAGAGCCATGGATCTGGGGTATTATGAGGGCGTGAACCTTTCTCTCGCATACTGTGATGATTGTGGTCACGAGGAGCTGGAGATGGATGTGTGTCCGGTCTGCGGTTCCAGAAACCTGACGAAGATCGACCGTATGAACGGATATCTTTCCTACAGCCGTGTTCATGGAGATACCCGTCTGAATGAGGCGAAGATGGCGGAGATCGCTGAGCGAAAATCCATGTAAAATGGCCGGACAGATTGGCAGAGGAACCGTTCTCTGATGCGGAGCCAGGCAGTAAAGTATGGATTTTTGATGCCTGTCTGAACGGATACAGATTAAGACATAGATTATAAAAATACACAGATATGGCATTATGCGCTGTATCTGTGTTTTTTTGCGCCAGTTTTCCGGTATAAAAAATATCCCGCAGAGCTGCTGGCAGGATCAGCAGTTCTCTGCGGGATATTGTCATGGCAAAGTGGATATTTATATTTCACTTTATATTCTGTGTTTATAGATAATTATTTAATGATGGTTCCTGTTTTCTCACAGTATCCGTCTTTGGCGTGAGCCATATCGGTGATGATGGTACGGCGTCCGGTGCCTTTTTCAACGAAGGAAACACCTGCTTCTATCTTCGGAAGCATGGAGCCTGCAGCGAACTGATCGTCTGCAATGTATTTCTTCGCATCTTCTGTGGAGATGGTATCCAGATAAGATTCCTGATCGGTGTTGTGGTTAAGGCTTACCTTTTCAACACTTGTAAGGATCATCAGAGTATCTGCGTTCAGTTCCTCTGCAAGAAGTCCTGCTGCACGGTCCTTCTCGATGATAGCACTGGCACCGTTCAGCTGGGTACCCTGCTCAAGAACCGGGATTCCGCCACCGCCTGCTGCGATAACGATCTGCTCTGCCTGGGAAAGAACCTTCACGGTCTCGATCTCCACGATCTTCTGTGGCTTCGGTGCTGCAAGGATTCTTCTGTACTGTCCTTCCCCTACTTTTGTGACGAAGTTTCCTTTTTCTTCCTCGGCTTCTGCTTCTTCTGCATTCAGGACACGACCGATGATTTTCTCCGGTTCGGAAAATGCTTCATCATATGGATCAATGACAACCTGTGTGAGAATGGTGCTGACAGGTTTATAGATTCCTCTGGAAATAAGTTCCGCACGAATGGCGTTCTGAAGGTCATAGCCGATATAACCCTGGCTCATGGCAGAACATACGGACATTGGTGCAAATGTATAATCAGGATGTGCCTTGCCGAATTCATTCATTGCGGTGTGGATCATCCCTACCTGCGGACCGTTGCTGTGGGAGATTACCACGCGGGTTCCCTCTTCAACCAGGTCTGCGATTGCCTTGGCTGCAAGTCGGGCGGCTGTTTTCTGCTCAGGAAGTGTGGTACCAAGTGCTCGGTGGCCTAATGCAACTACTACAGTTTTTTCGCTCATAGGAAATACCTCATTTCTCTTTAAAATTGGTTACTGTTCAATAGTAACGAGTATTATATTTCATTATAAAAGACCTATGTTGGAAATGCAATAGAATTTTAGATGAATACGGTTTACAGATAGTTGTCAGGCCGTGAATTTTCAGACAAGGAAAAACCGCCTGATTCGGTCAGGCGGTTCATTTCCTACTATTTTTTGAGGGGGGAGATAGAGAGTGGTTTTTCATCTATCCAAGACCTATTATATAGAGGAAATATGTTTAAATTATGTCGGCAATCTAAAAGAAATCGAAAATTTATAAAGAAAGTTTAAACAAACTTTATAATTTTTATATCTGGTTGCGCCCATTTGAGGAATGTGCTACATTGAAAGAGTCTAATTTCCGCGCTCTGCGGAATGTATTCACGCATCAGTTCGATGCAGAAATCCTATTTTTACTGATAAATATTGTTTTTCTGACGGTTATGCACCGTTTTGCCGGGGAGGGATGCCTTTGTCTGTGGAAAAGTAAGCTTCTGTTAAATGTGAATGTGTAAAAGATAATGCCATAGCAGGCAGAAATGGAGAATTGAAATGAAAAACAGAATATGGAAACAGATAAGGAGAACTTCAATTGCAGCTGCAACTGCGGGAACTGTACTGGTGGGAAATATTCAGCCGGGAACCGTTTTGGCATCTGCATTTCAGTCAGGGCCGAACCCGAAAGTGGAGCAGAGTTGTTTCTGGACAGACAGAGAGAAGGGAATGGCAGAGCTGGATATCCGGATCACGGGATTAAAGGATTGGATAATGGAGAGAAGGAATTCGGATGGCAATGAGAACCTGTCGGAAATAACAGAACCGGAAAATGAGCAGGAAATGGAGGAAGAAGATGAGTACATGGAGGAGCTGGCATCCGGGAAAACAGTATACGAAGAGAATGAAACGCAGGAGGAAGAGAGTGAGGGCTCACAGGAGGGAACGACGTCCGGAGGAGAAGATGTAGAGAATGAAAGCTCTGCCATGATACTGGAAAACGAAGAAGTCACGGAAGAGGATCAAAATCCGGAAGAAACGGAGGAAATGCCAGAAGAAGAATCGGAAGAGGAATCCGGGGAAAACAAAAATCCTGACGTGGAACCGGAACCAGTGACCTGCGTGGTGTATGTCTCGGAATATTTTTCCCCGGAAACAACATCACTTCCGGAAAATGTACAGACACAGCAGATACCGGTGAAAAATCAGAAAGGCGAAGATACGGAAATCACAAAACTGGTATATAAGATAGAAACGGAAAATTTCCATGAGGAATCTATTTTGCTGCAGATTCCGCTGTCTCTGCGGGAAGAATACAGATATCCGGTGGAAGAAACCAGTTATCTGCTGGTGCAGGATGAACCGCTGCAGAAAGACTGTGATGGTGCGGGAACAGCTCTTCTGGTGAAAGAAAACGGAAGTACTCAGATTCTTGCGGAAGGAATTTCTCCAATTCTTACTGTGGAAGCTGCAAAAGCAGATATGATACTTTCTGTAACTTCCGAGACAGAAGAAATGAAAGCCGGAAAAACCATCCGTTATCGGGTAGATCTTGCGAATACAGGGGCTCTGGATCTTGAGAATATCCGGATGACCAGCAGTTTTTCCTGCCCGAAGATTACGCAGCAGTGGGAAGAAGCACAGGGACTTACCGGAAAAGGCTCCAGGGCGGAAGTGACAGAGTTGAAAGCCGGTGAACAGAGGAGTTTTTATATTCTGGCACCGCTTTTAAATGAACAGGAAAAGGATCTGGAGCATAAAGTGGAAGCAGGGGCAAAAGTGAAAGGCCGTCCGGAGGAAACTATCTTTCGGAAGGCGGAGGTGGTCAGTCCGCTGCAGTCTTTGAAGGCGGATTTTTCCGTAAAAAAAACAGCAGACCGGGAAAGCGCAGCTCCAGGAGAAACCGTGACGTATCAGATCTGTATCATAAATACAGGGGAAAAAACACTGCATTCGGTTGTTGGAACAGAACGTTTTCAGGCAGAGGGAATTGAAGCACAGTTTGTGGAAAAGGAAGGCATTAGGTTAAACAGCACCAGAACCAAGGCACTGATCCCACAGATAGCGCCAGGAGAAGCCGTGTCACTTCAGGCAACGGTAAAGATTCCGGAAAAAACCGTAAACCAGAAACTTTTTAACCAGATCTCTGTGACAAGTAAGGAAACCGGTGAAAAACAGGTGACTGCATCCGCAGAGATTACTGTGGAAGGAAAAGCCACCCAAGCGCTGGAAACAGAGATGATCTCAGAAAATGGAGAGCCGGATTCCACATCTGTACAGGAAGGAATGGCAAGAGAGGCCTCCACACATCCGAAAACAGGAGATGATACAGTTACAGAACTGCTTGTTCTACTTGCACTGACAGCTGCAATCACAGCTCTGGGGGCTTTCTGGCTGCACCGAAAATATGCCGGAATGCGAGAGAAAAAGTGATGTTTCAGGCGTTGGGCGCACCGTAAAGAAACGTTGAAAACAGGGGGCAGGTGTGCTATTCTATATGGTATGTACATAAAACAAGAATAGTATGCCTTCCCGTATTCTGACCGCGAAGCGACAGCAGGGATACGGGGAAATGGAGGAGAAAAAATGAAACTTTTATCCTTATTGGAACATCTTGAATACAAATGTCTTCAGGGAAGTACAGACCAGGAAGTTTCTTCTGTTGTTTATGATTCCCGTAAAGTGGAAGAGGGAAGCCTTTTTATCTGCATCCGGGGCGCTGTAGTAGACGGACATAAATTTGTGCCGGATGTTGTGGCAAAGGGAGCCAGAACTCTTATTGTGGAGGAACCTGTGGAAGCTCCTTCTGATGTAACGGTAATTCAGGTGAAGGATACCCGTTATGCCATGGCGTTTATTTCCGCTGCATGGTTCGGACATCCGGCAGAGAAACTGAAAACCATCGGAATCACAGGAACAAAAGGAAAAACCACAACCACCTATATGGTAAAATCCATCCTTGAGAATGCCGGATACAAGGTAGGCCTTATTGGAACTATCGAGGCGATTATCGGAGAAAAACATATCCCGGCTGCCAATACCACACCGGAGTCCTACATGGTACAGAAATATTTTCATGATATGGTAGAGGCAGGATGTGACGCGGTAGTTATGGAGGTTTCTTCACAGGGACTGATGCTCCACAGAACCCAGGGATTTGTCTTTGATTTTGGAATTTTCACAAATATTGAGCCAGATCATATCGGACCGAATGAACATAAAGATTTCGATGATTATCTTCACTGTAAATCCATGCTTCTGAAACAATGTAAGGTTGGTATCGTAAACCGTGATGATGAACATTTTGAACGTATTATCGATGGCCATACCTGTGAGCTTGAGACATACGGATTTTCTGAAAAAGCGGATCTCCGTGCAGAAGATGCGAAACTGGTGGGAAGAAAAGGATATCTTGGAATTTCCTACCATGTAAAGGGACTTCTTGATTTTCCGGTGGAGATCGATATTCCTGGCAAATTCAGTATTTACAATTCCCTGACAGCCATCGCCATCTGCCGTCATTTCAAAGTATCTGAAGAGAATATCATCAAAGCGCTGAAAGTAGCCAAGGTGAAAGGTCGTATTGAGATGATCAAGGTATCCGACGAATTTACGCTGATGATCGATTATGCGCACAATGCCATGGCGCTTGAGAGCCTTCTTGGAACATTGAAGGAATATAACCCGCACAGACTGGTATGCCTGTTTGGATGTGGGGGAAACCGCTCCAAGCTCCGCCGCTATGAGATGGGTGAGGTTTCCGGCAAGATGGCAGATCTCACGATCATCACTTCTGATAATCCACGTGATGAAGATCCTCAGGCCATCATCGATGATATCAAGATCGGAATGGCGAAAACCGATGGTAAATATGTAGAGATCCCTGACCGTAAGGAGGCTATTGCCTATGCGATCCATCATGGAGAACCGGGAGATATCATTGTCCTCGCAGGAAAAGGACATGAGGATTACCAGGAAATCAAGGGTAAGAAATATCCGATGGATGAGAGAGTTCTGATCCGGGAAATCCTGGAAGAAGATCGGAAAGCGTAATCGGATGGTCTATGCAGATGTGATCATTGACATTTCTCATGAGAAAGTTGACCGGGATTTTCAGTACCGCATTCCGGAAGAACTGGAACCGGCCATAAAACCAGGCGTTGTGGTTACTGTACCGTTCGGGAAGGGAAATACACTCCGAAAGGGTTATGTGATCGGAACTTCTACAGAAGCCAAATATGATGCCTCGAAGACGAAGGAAATCCAGGGAGTGTCCACGGACAGTGAAACAACGGAATCCAGACTGATCGCACTTGCGGCATGGATGAAAGAAACGTATGGTTCTACCATGATCCAGGCACTGAAAACAGTACTTCCTGTAAAAGATAAAGTAAGAGCCAAAGAAAAAAAGCTGATCTTTTTTACCGGGGAGAAAGCGCATGCACAGAAGCTTCTGGAAGAACTGGAAGGCAGTCGCTTTAAAGCTCGTGAAAGATTTCTGAGGGCAATTCTGGAGGCAGGAAGTTTGGATTATACCTATGCGTCAAAAGAGCTTGGAGCCAGTATTTCTGTCCTGGATTTTTTTGAAAAAAAGGGCCTTATAAAGATTGAAAGCCAGGAAATGTACCGCATTCCGAAAAACAGTGGACTGGTAAAAGAGGACGGGGAACTTTCTCTGAATCAGGAACAGCAGGAAGCCGTTGCAGAGATTTTTCAGGAATGGCAGAAACCGGAACCGAGACCTGCACTTCTTTTTGGAGTGACCGGAAGCGGAAAGACGCAGGTTTACATGAGGCTGATCCAGGAAGTACTGGAAGAGGGAAAACAGGCCATTGTGCTGATTCCGGAAATTGCACTTACCTATCAGACAGTCCGGCGTTTTTATGCCATGTTTGGAGATAAAGTTTCTGTCCTGAATTCCAGACTTTCCCAGGGAGAACGTTATGACCAGTTCAAAAGAGCGAAACGTGGCGAGGTGCAGGTGATGGTGGGACCCAGATCTGCGCTGTTCACCCCGTTTTCCAATCTGGGACTGATCGTTATCGATGAAGAACATGAACCCACCTATAAAAGTGAAAATACACCAAGGTATCATGCCAGGGAAACAGCCATTCAGAGAGCAGGCATGGAACATGCCCGTATTGTTCTGGGATCTGCAACACCGTCACTGGAGGCTTACAGTCATGCCTGTGACGGAGAATATCTTCTGGTACGATTAAACGCCCGTTATGAAGAACGGCCGCTTCCTCAGGTATCAATTGTTGATTTGCGGGAAGAATTAAAAAAAGGTAACCGTTCCGTGCTGAGTATGGAATTGAAACAGCAGATGGATCATGCACTTAAGAACAGGGAACAGGTTATGCTGTTTCTGAACCGGCGGGGTTATGCAGGTTTTGTTTCCTGCAGGGCATGTGGGCACGTGATGAAATGTCCGCACTGTGATGTGTCTTTAAGTGAACATAATGGCAACCGTCTGGTCTGCCATTACTGCGGATATGAAATTGCGAAACCAGAATCCTGTCCTTCCTGTGGTTCTCCGCATATCGGTGGATTTAAAGCCGGAACCCAGCAGATCGAGAAAGTCCTGGAAAAAGAATTTCCCGAAGCCCGTGTCCTTCGAATGGATTTTGATACCACAAGGACAAAAGACAGTTATGAGAAGATCCTGGCAGCTTTTGCCAGACATGAGGCGGACATTCTGGTGGGAACGCAGATGATCGTTAAAGGACATGATTTCCCGGATGTGACGCTGGTAGGTGTGATCGCTGCAGATCTTTCACTGAACATGGATGATTATCACTGCGGGGAACGGACATTTCAGCTCCTTACCCAGGCGGTTGGGCGTTCCGGCAGAGGAAATAAGGCGGGGCATGCGGTGATACAGACGTATCAGCCGGAGCACTACAGTATTCAGGCAGCAGCCATTCAGGACTATGAGAAATTTTATAAAGAAGAGATGATGTACCGGATGCTTCTGGATTATCCGCCGGCAGCTCATATGATGACAGTTTTTGGCGCCTGCCAGGATGAGGAACTTCTCAAAAAAGCCATGTATTATATAGAAGTTTTTATCCGCAGGGTAAGTCCGAAAGAGGAGCTTCACATGATCGGCCCTGCGTCTGCATCGGTAGGAAAAGTAAAAGATGTTTACCGCCAGGTGCTCCATCTGAAGCACACAGATATACGTTTTCTCACGGCAGTCAGAGAAAAGCTGGAGAAATATATAGAGATAAATTCCGGATTCCGGAAGATATATATACAATATGATATGATGTAACGATTTCATAAAGAAAGGAAATCGCTGCAGATGAGTTAAAGGAGAAGAAAAAATGGCACTTAGAACAATTCGTGTACAGGGTGATTCTGTACTGACAAAAAAATCCCGCACAGTGGACAAAATGACACCAAGGATCGGAGAACTGATTACAGATATGCTGGATACCATGTATGATGCAATGGGCGTAGGCCTTGCGGCACCACAGGTGGGAATCCTGAAACGTATTGTTGTAATTGATGTAGGGGAAGGCCCGATTGTCCTGATCAATCCGGAGATCCTTGAGACCAGCGGTGAGCAGACCGGTGATGAGGGATGCTTAAGTGTTCCTGGAATGGCAGGACAGGTAACACGTCCGAACTATGTGAAAGTAAAAGCTCTTGATGTAAATATGGAAGAGCAGATCTATGAGGGAGAGGGACTTCTCGCAAGAGCGTTCTGCCACGAGATCGATCATCTTGATGGAAAAATGTATACAGAGCTTGTGGAGGGAGAACTTCACAAGGTAACTTATGATGAAGAAGACTAAAGGCGGGATAATATGAAAATTGTTTATATGGGAACTCCGGACTTTGCGGTGGCACCACTTGCGGCGCTGGTAGAGAACGGATATGAGGTCGAGGCAGTGATCACACAGCCGGACAAACCTAAGGGCAGAGGTAAGACCATGATGCCTACCCCTGTAAAAGAAGAAGCACTGAAACATGAGATTCCGGTACTGCAGCCGGTAAAAGTAAGAGATCCGGAGTTTGTGGAGAAGCTTAAAAGTCTTGCACCGGATATTATCGTTGTAGCGGCATTTGGACAGATCATTCCAAAGAGTATCCTTGATATGCCGAAATTCGGATGTATCAATATCCATGCATCCCTTCTTCCGAAGTACCGTGGAGCAGCGCCGATCCAACAGGCTGTGATCGACGGAGAAAAAGAATCCGGCGTTACTATCATGCAGATGGGAACCGGCCTGGATACCGGGGATATGATTTCCAGGATCGTAGTGCCACTTTCAGAGGATGAGACAGGAGGAAGCCTGTTTGATAAGCTTGCTGTGGCAGGAGCAGAGCTTCTGGTACAGACACTGCCGTCTATCTTTGACGGAACTGCCACCCGCGAAAAACAGCCGGAAGAAAGCCCGACACCATATGCAGCCATGATCTCCAAAAAAATGGGACTTCTGGATTTTGGAAAAAGTGCAGAAGAACTGGAGCGGCTGGTAAGAGGCCTCAACCCGTGGCCGAGTGCTTTTACCTTTATCAATGGAAAAACGCTGAAGGTCTGGAAGGCTTCTGTACTGAAAACGCAGGCCGGGAAAGTACCGGGAACTGTACTTGCCGCAGATAAAGAAGGAATTCAGGTAGCCTGCGGACAGAATGTGCTGGTACTTCATGAAGTACAGCTGGAAGGCAAGAAACGGATGGAAGTAGATGCTTTTCTGCGGGGCTATCAGTTGAAACCAGGAGACATGTTTAAAGATTCCAGGGAGTGATAAGCGATGTACGGATATGGTTATTATGGCTGGGGGATGGACCCCACGGTTCTGCTGCTTGTGATCGGAATGCTGCTTTCTCTGGTTGCATCCGCGAAACTGCACAGTACGTTTGCTGTTTATAAAAAGATTCGGAATCATTCCGGGATCACTGGCGCGGAAGCTGCACAGAGGATCTTAAGGGCAGCAGGTATCACGGATGTGCAGGTGGTTCCGATCAGGGGAAGCCTGACCGATCACTATGATCCAAGAACAAAAACAGTTTCCCTTTCTGAGGATATTTATGGAAGAAATTCACTGGCAGCAGTAGGCGTGGCAGCCCATGAATGCGGACATGCGATCCAGGATGCCATCAATTATGCGCCTCTGAACATCCGATCTGCCATTGTACCGGCAGCCAATATCGGCTCACAGCTTTCCTGGCCGCTGTTTATTGCGGGACTGATCTTTTCCATCCGTCCTCTGGTGACTTTGGGAATTGTTCTGTTTTCACTGGCAGTACTTTTTCAGCTGGTAACTTTGCCGGTTGAGGTCAATGCGTCTTCCAGAGCGCTGAAAATGCTGGAAAGTACCGGGATTTTGGGTACAGATGAAAAAAAAGGAGCAAGAAAAGTACTGACAGCGGCAGCGCTTACTTATGTGGCAGCTCTGGCAGCATCGATTTTACAGCTTCTGAGACTGATTATCCTTGCAGGAGGTAGAGATCGTGATTAACAGCGGAGTAAATACAAGAGAACTGATTCTTGAGATCCTGCTGGAGATTGAGGAGGAAGGCGAGCACAGCCACATTGCGATCCGCAATGCCCTTTCCAAATATCAGTTCCTTCCAAAACAGGAACGTAGTTTTATAACGAGAGTATGTGAGGGAACCCTGGAATACAGGATCTACATTGATTATGTGATCGATTCTTTTTCCAAGGTTCCTGTAAATAAGATGAAACCACAGATCCGTGAGATTTTAAGAAGTGCGGTATATCAGCTGAAATTTATGGACAGTGTTCCGGACAGTGCTGTGTGCAATGAGGCTGTAAAGCTGGCACAGAGAAAAGGCTTTTATAATCTGAAACCTTTTGTTAACGGTGTACTTCGCACGATTGCCAGGGAAATAGGAAAACTGGAACTTCCATCCAGAGAGGAAGACGAGGTACGTTATCTCTCTGTGAAATATTCCATGCCGGAATATCTTGTAGAAAAATGGAAAGCTGCCTACGGTGTGAAGACAACCGAGAAGATCCTGGAAGATTTTCTGACAGAAAGACCGATCACTGTGCGGTGCCGGACGCATAAGGCTTCTCTTAAGGAGATTGTTACAAGCCTGAAAGCACAGGGAGTGACAGTACAGCAGGCACCATACCTTCCGTATGCCCTGAAGATTTCGGATTACAATCATATCCTGACACTGGATGCATTCCTCCAGGGAAAGATCCTTGTGCAGGATATCAGCTCCATGCTGGTGGCAGAGGCAGCCAGTCCGAAAAAGGGCGATTACATTATCGATATGTGTGCGGCGCCGGGTGGAAAAAGTATTCATGCTGCCGATAAAATGGGTGATTATGGAAATGTGGATGCAAGGGATGTAAGCCAGTATAAGGCAGACCTTATCAAGGAGAATATCCACAGAACCGGTGTGATCAATGTAGATGCGAAGGTTCAGGATGCGACCGTATATGATCCGGATTCCGAGCAGGCAGCGGATATCGTTATCGCAGATGTACCCTGCTCCGGATATGGAGTTATCGGTAAGAAGCCGGAGATCAAATATCGGGCAACACCACAGAAACAGGAAGAAATTGTAATGCTCCAGAGAATGATCCTGGATAAGGCGGCGAAATATGTGAAGCCGGATGGAACACTGATCTTCAGCACCTGTACCATTGCCCGTGAGGAAAACGAAGAAAATGTATTATGGTTTTTAAAGAACTATCCGTTTCGACTGGAAAGTCTGGACCCGTATATTCCGGAAGAACTTCACTGCAAATCCACAAAACTCGGGTATCTGCAGCTTCTGCCGGGGATACATAAGACAGACGGATTCTTTATTGCCAGATTCAGAAGGAAATAATAAAAATGACAGATATAAAATCCATGACAATGGAGGAACTGAAAAATCTGATGACAGAGATTGGCGAAAAGCCTTTCCGCGCAAAGCAGATCTATGCATGGCTTCATCAGCAGCTGGTTACCTCCTGGGATGAAATGACAAATCTTTCCAAAAGCCTCCGCGAGAAACTGTCGGTTTATCCGATTACAGCACTCAGCCAGGCAGATGTGAGGATTTCAAAAATCGACGGAACCAGGAAATACCTGTTCCAGTTGGAAGACGGAAATGTGATCGAGAGTGTTCTTATGAGATATCATCACGGAAACTCTGTATGTATTTCCTCACAGGTAGGGTGCCGTATGGGCTGCCGGTTCTGTGCTTCTACCATCGGAGGCCTGACCAGATGCCTGAAACCTTCCGAGATGCTGGACCAGATCTACCGGATACAGGCAGATACCGGAGAACGGGTGGCAAACGTGGTAGTGATGGGAACCGGTGAGCCGATGGACAATTATGATAATCTTGTCCGTTTTATCCGGATACTTACCGACGAAAACGGACTTGGCATCAGTCAGAGGAATGTAACGGTTTCTACCTGTGGCATTGTTCCGAAAATGTATGATCTGGCAGAAGAGAAACTGCAGATCACGCTGGCGCTTTCTCTTCATGCGCCTAATGATGAGAAACGTCAGGAACTGATGCCGATCGCCAATAAATATTCCATGGATGAGGTTCTGGATGCCTGCAGAAACTACTTCGACAAAACAGGCAGAAGGATCACTTTTGAGTACAGCCTTGTGGCTGGTGTGAATGACAGTGAGGAAGATGCAAAACAGCTGGCCGGCCGTATTAAGGGGATTAACTGTCATGTGAATCTGATTCCGGTTAATCCGATCAAGGAGCGTTCCTATGTGAGGTCTACTCGACAGGCTGTGGAGAATTTCAAAATAAAACTTGAAAAATACGGAATTAATGTTACTATTAGAAGGGAAATGGGCAGTGACATTGACGGTGCCTGTGGACAGCTAAGAAAAAGTTACATGGAAAAAACAGAAAGCGAGAAGTGACATGAGGATATACTCAGCTACTGATGTAGGGCAGAAGCGGAAGATGAATCAGGATTACGTGTTTGTGTCTGAAGGTCCGGTAGGAAATCTGCCTAATCTATTCACAGTCGCGGACGGGATGGGTGGCCATAACGCCGGTGACTATGCATCCTCACATGCAGTACGGATCCTTGTGGATGAAATCCGTGAAGATGCGGATTACAATCCGGTGAAGGTTATTCGTCATGCGATAGAAACTGCAAATACGGAGATCAGAAACCGTGCGCAGGAAGACGAGAACCTCCGGGGCATGGGAACCACTATGGTAGTGGCGACTATTGTAGATCAGTATGCCTATGTGGCCAATGTAGGTGACAGCCGTTTGTACGTGATCCAGGACGGAATCCACCAGATCACCAGAGACCATTCACTGGTTCAGGAAATGGTGAAAATGGGTGAGATCAGTGAAGAGGAAGCACGGAACCATCCGGATAAGAACATTATTACACGGGCACTTGGCGCAGAGAAAACGGTGGATGTGGACTTTTTTGACCTGAAACTTGAGGAGGGATGTACGATCCTTATGTGTTCAGATGGTCTCAGCAATATGGTTGCAGATGAGAAGATTGAAGAGATCATATCCGATCCGGAAGCAGATATTGATCAGAAGGGCAGTGCGCTCCTTCGGGAAGCAAATCAGAATGGTGGTAAGGATAATATTGCAATCGTACTGGTAGAACCATTCACGAATGAGGTGGAAACATGTTGAAGACGGGAATGATCATAGCCGAGCGCTATGAGATCGTAGGAAAAATCGGAACTGGCGGAATGGCAGATGTCTATAAGGCTATGGATCATAAGCTGAACCGCTTTGTGGCAGTGAAGGTCCTGAAACCGGAATTTCGGGAGGACACCACGTTCATCAAGAAATTCAGAAGTGAGGCTCAGGCTGCAGCCGGTCTTACCCATCCGAATATTGTCAATGTATTTGACGTAGGAGATGACGGTGGTGTTTATTACATTGTCATGGAACTGATCGAGGGAATCACCCTGAAGGAATATATTTCCAAAAAAGGCAAGCTCTCTATCAAAGAAGCTACAAGTATTGCTATCCAGGTCTCAATGGGACTGGAGGCTGCACACAACCATGGAATCGTGCACAGAGATGTGAAACCGCAGAATATCATTATTTCCACAGATGGTAAAGTGAAGGTGACGGATTTTGGAATTGCCAGAGCTGCGTCATCCAACACCATCAGTTCCAATGTGATGGGATCTGTACATTACAGCTCTCCTGAGCAGGTGAGAGGCGGATACAGCGATGAGAAGAGTGATATTTATTCTCTGGGAATCACACTGTATGAGATGGTAACAGGAAGAGTACCTTTTGACGGAGATACGACCGTTGCCATTGCGATCAAGCATCTTCAGGAAGAAATGGTTCCGCCAAGTGTGTATACACCGGATCTTCCGTACAGTCTGGAACAGATCATACTGAAATGTACACAGAAGAGCGTGGATCGCCGTTATACCCGAATGGAAGATGTGATCGCAGATCTGAAACATTCACTGATCGATCCGCAGGGGGATTTTGTGAAGCTGACAACTGTGGATACAGATGCGAAGACAGTTGTGATCTCAGAGGAAGAGCTTGGAGAGATTAAACACACTCCGAAGCAGATCACCAAGGCGGAAACAGCTGCTCTTGAGAAAGAAGAGTATGATGATAATGACTATGATGACGCGGAAGATGACTACGAATCCGGGAAAAGATCCGGAAAGAAAAAGAAACATGGAGCTGGAAGAGGACTGACGATCGCTGCATTACTTGGCGGTACAGTTCTGCTGGTTGTTCTTGTGGTCGTTCTCGGACGTGCAGCCGGGCTTTTTGGAACAGGAAGTTCGAAGAGTAACAAGGCAGAACAGAAAGCAGAAAGCGCATCAGACAGCATGGCAACAGTTCCGGATCTTGTAGGAAAGACAGAGGATGAGGCCAAGGCTCTTGCAAATGATGCACATCTCGGTGTACAGATGGCAGGAGAAGAGGCATCTGATCAGGAGAAAGGCAAGATTTCCCGTCAGGAAACAGCAGCAGGAACTCAGGTTGCGGAATATACAACAGTGAAATACTGGGTAAGTACCGGAACACAGCAGATCACGATTCCGGATCTGGATGGACGTACAGGAATTGATGCCCAGCAGACACTGGAAGATCTGGGCCTTAAGGTAACTGTTCAGAAGGAGTACAGTGATACCGATGATAACGGATATGCGCTTGTAGATCCTGGATATGTATACAGCGTAGAGCCGGCAGCAGGCACTTCTGTTCAGGCTGGTTCTTCAGTAACGCTGACAGTCAGCCGTGGCGTTGATTATGGCGATAATGCCGAAGTTCCAAGCGTTGTTGGAATGAGCAAGGATGATGCACTTACAACTTTAGGTAAGTTTATCGATATTCAGATTACAGAGCAGCAGAGCTCAGAAGCAACCGGAACTGTGATTGCACAGGAGCCGGAAGCTTACGCGGCAGCAGATCCGGATCAGCCAGTCTATCTGACGATCAGTTCCGGAGATCAGGTACCGTCTGCAGACAGTACAGCATCTGCAGACAGCACGGCGACGACAGACAGTACAACAACTACAGATAGTACCGCAGCTACAGACAGTACGGCAGCTACAGATAATACAGCTTCCACAGACAGTACAGCATCTGCAGACAATACTGCCTCCACAGGAAGTGCAGCCTCCGGTTCCGGCTGGAAATGTACACAGGTTCTGGATACACCGTCCGGTTATAATGGAGGAGCGATCCGTCTGGAACTGATCCAGGATGTCAATGGAGAGCCGACAGCAACCAAGATCATTGACGGACAGAAAGTAAGCTTCCCGTATCAGCTGGATGTGACCGGAGCAGACGGAGTCTCAACCGGTACGATCTATCTCTACGAGGAGACAGATGGAAATTATCAGCAGCTTGGAACCTACACCGTTACTTTCAAGAAAGCTGACTGATCATGCAGGGAAAAATAATCAAAGGTATTGCCGGATTCTACTATGTATATGCAGAAGACGGCAATACATACGAATGCAGGGCGAAAGGCATTTTTCGAAAAGATAAGCGAAAGCCCCTGGTAGGTGACAATGTGGACATTACAGTCCTGGATGAAAAAGAACTGGAGGGAAGCGTGACCGGGATCCATAAACGCAGAAATTCCCTGATCCGTCCGGCGGTAGCCAATGTGGATCAGGCACTTGTGATCTTTGCCATGGATAACCCGAAACCCAATTTCATGCTTCTGGATCGTTTTCTTATCATGATGGAGCGGGAAGATGTTCCGGCAGTCATCTGCTTTAATAAAAAAGATCTGGCAACAGCGGAAGAACTGGAGTTTCTGTATGAGACCTATCAGAGCTGTGGCTATCAGGTAATATTATCAAGCGCACTGAAGGGAGAGGGGCTTGGCGAGATAGAAGCCGTGCTGAAAGGCAAGACGACAGTTGTAGCAGGCCCTTCGGGAGTTGGAAAGTCTTCTCTTACCAATTCTCTTCAGGAAGAAGTGGAGATGGAGACCGGCGAGATCAGCCGCAAACTGAAACGCGGAAAACATACCACACGCCACGCACAGATCATACCGGTTTCACAGGATACTTTTCTTGTGGATACACCGGGATTTTCCTCCTTATATATTGAAAATATGGAGGAACAGGAACTGAAGGATTATTTTCCTGAGTTCCGAAAATATGAAGGACAGTGCCGTTTCCAGGGCTGTCGTCATATACACGAACCGGGCTGTGCCGTTAAGGAAGCCCTTGAGAACAATGAGATCAGCAGACTCCGGTATGAGGATTATCTGGAGCTGCATCAGGAATTAAAAGAGAAAAGGAGATACTGAGTCATGGAATACCGATTGTGCCCGTCGATTTTATCCGCAGATTTTAACCGACTGGGAGAACAGATTAAAATTCTGGAAAAAGAAGGCGTAGAATATCTGCATATTGATGTTATGGATGGAGATTTTGTCCCGAGCATTTCTTTTGGAATGCCGGTGATCAAGTCGATCCGGAAAGAATCCAACATGTTTTTCGACGTACATTTGATGGTAACAGAACCGGAAAGATATATTCGCGATTTTGTGGAGTGTGGAGCAGATTCCATTACCGTACATGCAGAGGCATGTGAGGATCTGGAGCGCACACTGGAGCAGATCAAAGCTGCCGGTGTAAAAGCGGCTGTTTCTATTAAACCATCCACACCGGTCAATGACATCAGTCATCTTCTCGAAGACGTGGATATGGTTCTGGTGATGACTGTTCAGCCTGGATTTGGCGGACAGAAGTACATGGATGAGTGCACAGAGAAGATCCAGGAGCTTCGTGAGCTTATTGATGAGGAAGATCTTGATGTTGATATTCAGGTAGACGGCGGCATCAATGATGATACACTGGAGACAGTTATGCGTGCCGGTGCCAACTTCATGGTTGCAGGATCCTGGGTATTTAAAGGCGATGTAGCCGCAAATGTGCGACATATCACAGGCAGGATTCACGATATTAAAGAAAAGCTGGACTGAAAATGATCGATACAGTAATAATCAGCGGGGGCAATATCCAGAATGGTTTTGCCCTCGATTTTTTAAAAAAAAGAATAAAAGAAGGCGGAAGAGAAAGCCTTGCCCTTGTTGCGGCAGACAGTGGAATGGAATGGTTCATGAGGAACCGGGAATTTATTCCGGATCTTGCAGTAGGGGATTTTGACAGCCTTTCAGAAGAAGGAAAAAAATACATGGAAAGTCTGAATGGACTTAAGATCATCAGGCTGAAACCGGAAAAAGATGATTCAGATACACAGTCAGCAGTCAATCACATGATCAGTGAAGGAAGCAGAGAAATACTGATCTTTGGGGCAACCGGAACAAGGCTGGATCATGTGCTCGCTAATCTCGGACTGCTTTCTATGGGAAGAGAAAAAGGAGTTCATATCGCACTTGCAGATCAGTGGAATTACATTACCCTGGTCGACAGTGGAACAGTTTTGAAAAAAGAAGAACAGTTTGGAAAATATGTTTCTTTCTTTACAGTTGGAGGGGATGTATCCGGGCTGACTCTGAAAGGTTTCAAATATCCTCTGGATGGATATGATCTGACTGTTGCTGACAGCGGCCTTACCGTCAGCAATGAGATTGCTGCGGAAACAGCGGAAGTTACATATGACAGAGGATCACTGCTTATGATCATGTCCAGAGATTAACACAGACCGGGAATTCATCCACAAAAAAGGACTTGTCAGAAAAACCACCAAAGATCCGGAAAAGTTGACAGTAATTGGTTGCAGACAGAGTTTGTGGGTGGTAAGATGTAAAAAAACTGTCAGGGAAGAAGGAAGAGTATGAAAACTGGAAAGAACAGACAGACGGGAAATCAGAACCCCTTTAATCCACAGTCATCCGGACAGGGAAGTCCTTATGGAAATGCCGGAGGAACACCGTTTGGAGGCGGAATGGGAAATGCCGGGGGAGCACCGTTCGGCGGTGGCTCCGGAGGTTTTGGAGGCGGCTCATTCGGAGGTGGAATGGGAAATGCCGGAGGAACACCATTTGGCGGTGGCTCCGGGAAATACAATGGACAGTTTGGATACAATGGAATGTCACCGATGAATACCAGGAAACGTACACGCTTTTCGAAATTGTTTCTGATCGTCTCACTTATTGTTTCTGTGATCTTTTTCCTGCTTGGAGAGGTTATTTACAGAACGCTGATCACAGGAGTGAATTCTGTGGTATTTATGGGAGTCTACTTTGCTTTGTTCGGACTGCTTTTGTCCATTGGACTTTTTGTTGTGGCGAAGATTTCTGATCTGGAGATCACATCGAATAAGATCCTGCTTGTCGGTGGCTGTGTCCTTTTGCTGTTAATACTTGGAATCCTGTTTGAATTTATTTATGAGCTGGATTTCAGTTCTGTGAGGACAGTAGCGGATAATTATGTTTTTGCGATCGATAATTCCGGTTCCATGCAGGACAATGATCCCAATCAGGAACGAGTGGCCGCGATCAAACAGCTTTTAAGTAACCGTGATGAGGATGTGGAATTTGCGGTATATACATTTTCAGAGGATATCCGCTGCATTCGTGAAATGATGCCGGTTTCCGCAGGAATCGAAGACTTTACCACAGAACCAAATGGAGGAACCCCTATTGTAGGTGTGCTGGGGAAGATCATGGATGACATGGAATCCGGAGCATTGCCCTACGATGAGGGAACACAGGTGATCCTTCTGACAGATGGATATGCAACGGATAATGGTTTCTTTGACTTCCGGTTAAATAAGATCCTGAAGAAATATAACAGCAAAAAAGTAAGCGTCAGCACAGTTGGACTGGGAAGCGTTGATGAGAATATGCTGAATGATATTTCCGGAAAAACAGGCGGAATCAGTGTGAGAACAGATAATGTAGACGAGCTTGCAACGGCAATGGCATCTGCGGTGCGTGTAACAGATACCAGCAGAAACCTTCTTTCTGCCCGTGCGAGAACGAATTATAACTGGGCATATGCGCTGATGCGTATTGTTTTCCTGATCATTCTTGGTGCCGGTTTCCTGGGGATCAAGCTTTTGGCAGTGGACAATACAGCGAACCTGGGAATGATCCTGATCTCGTCACTGATCGGGATCGTGTTGGGAGCTCTGATCATGGAAGTAGGCCTGAGCCTGATCCTGAACGAATTTTTTGCACGTCTTCTGATGACGCTGCTGTTTGGAATGATGATCACGACTCTGGAAAAGACGATCGTAGAAACAGCAAGCGGAAATATAGGTGTCAGATTTATGTGATCATGTGACTGTCGGTCACTTTGTAAACAGTGATATTATGTGGGATCCACTGGTATATCAAAGATACAGATAAGGTGTACAAAAGAGCTTCGGTGTGGTATAATTCATCCGTATTGAGGCTCTTTTTACGTGTGAAATACTGTAAGATCAAGTTATTCATAGGAGGAATATAGAGAAATGAAACTGGGAATCGTGGGACTTCCGAATGTAGGAAAAAGTACACTTTTTAATTCACTGACCAAGGCCGGAGCAGAGTCAGCCAACTATCCGTTCTGTACTATTGACCCGAATGTGGGTGTTGTAACGGTACCGGATGAAAGACTGAATCTTCTGGGAGATTTTTACAAATCAAAGAAAGTAACACCTGCAGTGATCGAATTCGTTGACATCGCGGGACTTGTAAAAGGTGCATCCAAGGGAGAGGGACTCGGAAACCAGTTCCTTGCAAACATCCGTGAGGTAGATGCTATTGTTCATGTAGTACGCTGCTTTGAAGATTCCAATGTTGTCCATGTAGATGGAAATATTGATCCGCTCCGTGACATTGAAACGATCAATCTGGAGCTCGTTTTCTCAGATCTTGAGATCCTTGAGAGAAGAATTGCCAAGGTTACCAAGACAGCACGTATGGACAAAGAGGCTGCCAAAGAGCTTACATTCCTCGAAAAAGTAAAGGCTCATCTGGAGGACGGACAGCTTGCCATCACTCTTGAGACAGAGAATGAAGATGAGGATGCATGGCTTGCAACCTATAACCTTCTTACAGCGAAACCGGTGATCTATGCAGCCAACGTTGCAGAAGATGATATTGCGGATGATGGAGCAAATAATGCACATGTACAGGCTGTGCGTGAGTATGCATCCAAACAGAACAGCGAGGTATTTGTGATCTGCGCACAGATCGAGGAAGAGATTTCCGAGCTGGACGAGGATGAGAGAAAGATGTTCCTTGAGGATCTGGGACTTACTGAGTCAGGACTTGAGAAACTGGTACGTGCAAGCTATCATCTTCTCGGACTTATGAGTTTCCTGACAGCAGGAGAAGATGAGACAAGAGCATGGACGATCAAGATCGGAACCAAGGCACCTCAGGCAGCAGGTAAGATCCATACAGATTTCGAACGCGGATTTATCAAGGCAGAGGTTGTAAATTACCAGGATCTTCTGGACTGTGGTTCCTATGCAGGTGCCAGAGAGAAAGGCCTTGTCCGTATGGAAGGAAAAGATTACGTTGTACAGGATGGAGATGTGATCTTATTCCGATTTAATGTTTGATCATCAGCAGTCAGTAATTAACGGGCAGAGAAAAATCGGTATCAAGAATATATAACAGGTGATTTTATGGATATGTCAATTCGTTTTCCCGGCCTGAAACTGGTTTTGGACTATGTTCCGAAATCATTTGAGATTTTTGGATTTGAGATTACGATCTATGGTGTTCTGATCGCAGTCGGAATGCTCCTCGGAATCTTTTTTGTGGTGCTGGAAGCCAGAAGAAATCATGAGGATCCGGATGGATATCTGGATCTGACTATCATAACGCTGATCGCAGGCGTGATCGGTGCAAGGCTTTTGTATGCGGCTTTTTCGTGGAGTCTGTACAAAAATGATCCGGGGCAGATCCTGAATGTACGATCCGGTGGAATGCTTTTTTATGGTGGCCTTCTGGGCGGAGTCCTGAGCGGCGCGGTTTACTGCCGGCTCCGCAAAAAGCCATTCTGGAAAATGGCAGATCTTGCCTGTATGGGAATCCTTATCGGGCAGATAATAGGAAAGTGGGGAAGTTTCTTTAACAGAGAATCGTTCGGAGAATATGCAGATAATATTTTTTCCATGCAGATTCCGCTGACTGTGGTAAGAGCAGGAGAGGTAACTACCGCGATGCGCGAAAATCTTCAGACCGCAGACGGATTATCCTGGATCATAGCGCAGCCACTGTTTTTATATGAGAGTCTCTGGTGTCTGCTTGTATTTCTGATGCTTATGATGCATCTTCGAAAAAGGGTATTTCAGGGAGAGATTTTTTTGAGATATCTGGCGGGATATGGTCTGGGGAGAGCTGTGATCCAGTGGTTCCGCACAGATAAGGTATATTTTCCGGGAACAGAAATTGATGTTTCCTTAGTGATTTCAGGTGTGCTTTTTGTCTTATGTACAGTGATCGTTACGGTGAAGCTTGTAATGGCGAGGAAGCGTGCCCGGGTACGAAAGAGAAGAATCGAAAAAGATTACCAGGCAGAAAAAGAAGCCGCAGAACAAAGAGAACAGGCAATGGAGAATCTGGAAACAGAAACTGTACAGGGAGAAAAATATGAGTCAGGAGAAAATACGTCAGAAGGAGAAGAACCTCCGCAGAGCAGCACTTCTTCAGCAGTTGCAGGAGGAACGGAAGAAACTGGACAACCAGATCCAGTCCCGGAGCGACCTTCTGAAGAATCTGGAAGCCAGTCAGAGAGTTGACCGCATTCTGGAATTATACTATCAGAACTGAAACGATTTCAGAACATAAGAAAGCACTGTCCGGCAGGAAAAGTCAGAAAGACATATCCTGCAGGACAGTGCTTTTTTATATAATACAAAAGAACTTCCGGGCAGGTGTGTGCCATGGCAATATCAGTACATTTTACGAAAATCCAGAGGGGTGGTCCCGGTGATCTTACGGAACATGGCAATAAAATGACTGGCATCGGAGAAACCGGAAGCACCGGCAACATCCTGGATCTTCATATCCGGTTTGGACAGAAGGAGCTCTCTGGCGCGGCTGATACGGTACATTGTAACATACTCATAAACAGAGCAGCCAAGGAAGCGCTGAAACAGACGGGAGAGATACTGAGGAGAAACAAAAACACTCTGGCTCAGCTCGGCGGCTGTGATGTCATTCTGGTAACTGGTTTCGATTTCTTTTATTACAGGGAGCACATATCTCTGATAAAGCGGATTATCCTGGATTTTGGGAGAGGCAGCGCAGTCCATGAAATTCATAAGAAGATTGTAACAGTCCGAGGAAAGCGATTTCATATTCGGTGTCGGCTGGTGGTATTTTCGAAGGGAATAGGAGATCAGTTTACGGATATTTAAGCCCTGCTCTTTCGGGGTGAGGATCACTTCCTGATTGTCTGTCATAGAAGGGATACTGCCTGCGAGAGTCCCGGTAAATGTGGCAAACATGGTAATCCATGAGGTGGATTCCCGGTGATAGGAGTGGGGAACCGATGGTGCGATGAGAATCCCCTCGTTTGCACCCAGGGTATATTGTTTCCCGCGGACTTCGATACGTCCGGTACCTTTTTCCGTCTGGAGATAATGGTAGTAGGGATAGCCATCCGGGCGTGATATGTTATCCTGGTTCCAGTGATTCCCAAGAGATTCAAACATAAACGGAGCACTGACGGGAGTGTTTCTGAAATAAATAGACATATTCTTCACCTGTTTCTAAATGTTATATATTTTGGTGAAACATATTATACCATAATCTTTAAGTTTATACTATAATAATGTACAGACAGAAATGAAGTAACGAAAATACAACTGTAAAACACAGTATTTCAGGAAATTCAGTCAATATTTACCGGAATACAAAAGCCGGACAGGAGGAAAACATGAAAAAATTTGATTATTCTCTGGTGAAAGATCCACAGTATTTCTGTGACGGAAGAATGGAAGCGCATTCGGACCACATGTATTATCGCAGTGAGGAAGAACGGGAAGATGAGGAAACCTCCTATCGCCACAGCCTCAACGGACTCTGGAAATTCCACTATGCAAGAAATTATGCAAGTACAGTTGCAGGATTTGAGGAGGACGCATATTCCTGCAAGGACTGGGAAGATATTTATGTACCGGCGCATATCCAGATGGAAGGATATGATGTACCACAGTATGCCAATGTCCAGTATCCATGGGAAGGTCACGAGGAACTTCACCCGGGACAGATCCCGGAGCGTTTTAACCCGGTGGGAAGCTATGTGAAATATTTCCATGTGCCGGAAAACATGAAAGGAAAAAGAGTATTTATCTCTTTCCAGGGAGCAGAAAGCGGACTGGCTTTGTGGCTCAACGGAACTTTTGTGGGATACAGTGAAGATTCTTTTACCCCTTCAGAATTTGAGCTTACAGAGTATCTGAAAGAGGGCGAGAACAAACTGGCAGCCCAGGTATTCAAATGGACAGCCAGCAGCTGGTGCGAAGACCAGGACTTTTTCCGCTTTTCCGGAATTTACAGAGATGTTTATCTTTATACCGTGCCGGAGGTTCATGTCTATGATCTTA
Organism: Blautia sp. MSK.20.85; assembly: GCF_013317245.1. NCBI lineage: Bacteria > Bacillati > Bacillota > Clostridia > Lachnospirales > Lachnospiraceae > Blautia > Blautia sp. MSK.20.85. The sequence goes on along the minus strand of NZ_JAAIUN010000022.1, from coordinate 24,656 downwards.
AGATCCGTGCGATCCCGGATGAGACCCTTAAAAAAGCAAGTCTTGAGATCGTGACAAAAACCTGGGGAAAAGGAAAACTGAAACTTATACTTTCCAGAAAAGGCGAGATCCTTTTGCAGGATGAAAAAGCTCTGGACGGTGAAGATACCTGTACATGGGAAATTTTAAACCCTCTGCTCTGGAGTGCGGAAGAACCGAATCTCTATGATCTTGACATGGAAGTGTATGATGAGAACGGAATGCTCCAGGAGATCATTCCTGAAAAAGTCGGTTTCCGCCGCTTTGAGATGAAAGACGGTATTATGACCCTCAACGGCAAACGTATTGTGTTTAAGGGAGTAAACCGTCATGAATTCAGCTCCGTCACGGGAAGACACGTATCCCGGGAGGAACTGATCCAGGATATTATGACTATGAAGCAGAACAACATCAATGCCATCCGTACCTGCCATTATCCGGATGCTTCTCCGATCTACCGCCTCTGTGATGAGTACGGCATTTATATGATCGCGGAAAACAATCTGGAATCTCATGGTTCCTGGGATGTGGCAGAACTTACAGGAGACTACACAGATATTGTTCCTCATAACAAACCGGAATGGCTTGGTATGATGCTGGATCGTGTAAATTCCATGTACCAGCGTGACAAAAATCACCCGGCAATCCTGATCTGGTCATGTGGAAATGAGTCCTTTGGTGGAAAAGATATCTTTGAGATGTCCGAATTTTATCGTAAGAATGATCCTACAAGACTTGTGCATTATGAAGGCCTTTTCCATGACAGAAGCTATAATGCAACCAGCGATATGGAAAGCCAGATGTATCCGTCTGTAGAAGCAATTAAGGAATTCCTAGCAAAAGATGACAGCAAGCCGTTTATCTGCTGCGAGTACACTCATGCAATGGGAAATTCCTGTGGCGCAATGCATAAATATACAGATTTTACTGACACAGAACCGAAATATCAGGGTGGTTTCATCTGGGATTACATTGACCAGTCCATTTATAAAAAAGACCGCTACGGAAAAGAATTCCAGGCATACGGCGGTGATTTCGGTGAGCGTCCGACGGATTATAATTTCAGTGGAAACGGTATTGCATATGGCGGTGACAGAACTCCGTCTCCGAAGATGCAGGAGGTCAAATTCAATTACCAGAATATCACTGCGGAGGTAACAGAAAATGCTGTAAAAGTTATCAACAAAAACCTGTTTGTAAATACCGATACGTTCCGCTGTGAAGTGACTCTTGCAAAGAATGGACATGTTCTTTGTACAGAGACACTGGAGACATCCGTAGAGCCGTTAAGCGAAAAAACATACGCCCTTCCTTTTGGAAAACAGCAGAGAGCGGGCGAATATACAGTGACCGTATCCTTCCTTCTCAGAGAAAAAACACTCTGGGCAGAGGCAGGACATGAGGTTGCATTTGGACAGTATGTTTACAAGGTAGAAGGAGAGGAGAAAGCTCCGGTTTCCGGTGTGGAGATCGTGAGAAGCCTTCACAACATCGGCGTTCGCGGAGAGAATTTTGAGGTGATGTTCTCCGTTCTCAATGGTGGGCTGGTTTCGTATAAATATGCAGGAAGAGAAATGATCGAGGCAATTCCGAAGCCGAATTTCTGGAGAGCACCTACAGATAATGACTGTGGAAATCAGATGCCGATGCGTTACGCACAGTGGAAGATTGCCAGCATGTACGCAAGCCACAAAGAGTTCCGCAGGGGAATGTATGGTCCGTCCAACGCCCCGGAGACAACTGTCCATGATAACAGTGTGGAGGTTGCCTTTACTTACATCATGCCGACGACACCGGTCAGCGAGTGCCGCCTTGCCTACGAAGTATTCGGAGATGGAAGGGTAAAAACTGCCCTGACCTATGATCCGGTAAAAGAACTGGGGGATATGCCGGAGTTTGGTGTACTCTTTAAATTCAATGCAGATTATGACCATGTCAAGTGGTATGGACTTGGACCTGCGGAAACTTATGCAGACCGCAAACATGGCGCAAAACTTGGCATCTATGAGAATATGGTGACAGACAATCTGGCACGTTATCTGGTACCGCAGGAATGTGGCAGCAAAGAAGGCGTACGCTGGGCAAAGATCACAGACAGAAAGGGCAGGGGAATGCTCTTTGAGATGGATGAGAAAAACGGCCCGATGATGTTCTCCGCACTTCCATATACCCCTCATGAAATGGAAAATGCCATGCATCCATATGAACTTCCGGAAATCCATTATACTGTTGTCCGTGCCGCAAAGGCACAGATGGGTGTGGGAGGAGATGACAGCTGGGGTTCCTATACCCACCCGGAATATCTTCTTGACACCGATAAAAAAATGGAATTTTCTTTTGTATTCAAAGGACTTTAAATGTCATAAAAAAACAGAACATAAAGGCTGAAAAAAAGCTTCCGGAAACCATCCGGAAGCTTTTTTATTTCATAATAATGCACAGAAAATATACATGCTGAAAAAAAACCTGTGGATATTTCATGAAAAGAAAAAAAACTTGGATATGCACTTGTTTTTTCATGGTAAATAGTTTAGAATGATTACATAAGTGGTAGAAAGTGGTGAATAGTGGTAGCGAATGGGGCTGAGTGGCAGAACACACCATTTGCACCCTGGAAACACGAAGGGGAGAATCGTGTTTCACGAGAGTAGGTGGGTTTCATGTTCATGGGCGAGTATAATCATACGATCGATGCGAAGGGGCGTCTGATCATCCCATCCAGGTTCAGGGAACTCTTAGGGGAAGAGTTCGTACTGACCAGAGGGCTCGATGGTTGCCTTTCCATTTATCCGATGGATGAATGGGCTGCCTTTGAAGAGAAACTCCGAGCATTACCACTTACAAATAAAGACGCAAGAACCTTTTCACGTTTCTTTGTAGCCGGAGCTACGACATGCCAACTGGATAAGCAGGGGAGAATTCTGGTGCCGCAGACGCTGCGCCAATTCGCTGGTCTGGAGAAGGATGTGGTGCTTACGGGTAATCTGAACCGGATTGAGGTATGGAGCAAGGAGAAGTGGAGCGAGAATTGCAATTATGATGACATGGACAGCATTGCGGAGAGCATGCAGAACATTGGAATCGTCATTTGAGCATAGCGCAGGTAGAAATCCCACAGGAGACGGATATGGAATTTAAGCATAAATCTGTATTACTCGATGAGACCATTGAAGGCTTAAGGGTAAAGCCGGATGGAATCTATGTGGATGGCACTTTAGGAGGAGCGGGACACGCCACAGAGGTGTGTAAGAAACTTTCTGCCAAGGGGAGATTTATTGGCATAGATCAAGACCAGGATGCGATAATTGCTGCGAGTGAACGGCTGTCAGCCTTTAATCAGGTGACAATCATTCGCAGCAATTATTGTTACATGGCAGATGAGTTAAGATCCCGTGGCATTGAGAAAGTGGACGGGATCCTGCTGGATTTAGGAGTGTCATCTTATCAGCTGGATAACGAAGAGAGAGGTTTTTCCTATCGGTATGATTCTCCTCTGGACATGCGAATGGACAGAAGGCAGAGCCGTACAGCCGGAGATATTGTCAACGGCTATGAAGAACGGGAACTTTATCGTATTATCCGCGATTACGGCGAAGATAAATTCGCCAAGAATATAGCGAAACATATCGTGGCTGCCAGAGCGCAGGCACCGATTCAGACAACCGGGGAACTGACAGAAATCATAAGGGGAGCCATCCCCATGAAAGTACAGGCTACAGGAGGACATCCGGCCAAGAGGACTTTTCAGGCGATACGCATTGAGCTGAACAGAGAGCTTGATGTGCTCCGTGATTCTCTGGACGGAATGATCGATCTTCTGGATGACGGAGGAAGGATCTGTATCATCACATTCCATTCTCTGGAAGACAGGATCGTAAAAACGATTTTCCGCAAAAATGAAAATCCATGTACCTGTCCGCCGGATTTTCCGGTTTGTGTATGCGGAAAGAAATCAAAAGGTAAAGTGATCACAAGGAAACCGATCCTTCCTAGTGAACAGGAGATGGAGGAGAATCCGAGATCAAAAAGTGCGAAGCTTCGTATTTTTGAACGAAAGCTGTAAATGAGTTTTTAAAGATGGAAGGTAGGCAAATGGCGAAGACAGGAAGAGGGACTACAGCCAGAAGAAATCGGAATACCGTCAGGAACAGCAGAGAAATGTATGTTCAGGGAAATGCGGTAAAAAGGTTACAGGAAGTTCCTCGCAGAACTGATCTGCCCGATGTACAGGAAAGGCGTCGGCTGGCCCGGGAGAGAAATCAGAAATCCGCAGTTCCGGTAACACCTGCGAAGCAGGCGGCGAACAGGAAGATACAGCGGAACAGAGAAAAAGCGATGGCTATGAATAAAGGTTTCGTTCTGTTTCTCACTGCGGTTTCCATTGCGGTATTATTTACCTGCATCAATTATCTGCAGGTAAAATCAGAAATCACGGCGAGTATGAAAAATGTTGCAAATCTGGAATCTGAGCTTGCCCAGCTGAAGGAAGATAACGATGCATATTACAGTCAGGTTACTTCTGATGTTGATATCAGCGCGATCAAGAAAAAGGCAATCGGCGAGCTTGGGATGAAATATCCTTCTGAGGATCAGATACAGACATATGTTACCGAGGGTAACAGCTATGTAAGACAGTATCAGGATGTGGATACGCACAAGTAACAGATGTACAGTTTTTTGAGCAGGTGATCGATTGAGTACAAGAAGGCGCAGGCCGGTAAAAAAAATTAATAAGAATATGAAAAAAAAGCTGGCAGTACTATTTTCTTTAGTGGTGTTGGCTTTAGTTGGTTTGGTGGCAAGAATTACCTATATTAATGCCACAAGCGGAAGCAAATACAGAAAACAGGTGCTGAGTCAGGCACAGCAGAAATATGAAAATCAGACACTCCCCGCCAAAAGGGGAGATATTTATGACCGGAATGGAAATATTCTGGCAACAAGTAATAAAGTTTATAATGTGATTCTTGACTGTCTGGAAGTTAACAAGGATGAAGATTCCGTGGAGCCGACCATCAAGGCTCTTGTGGAAGTACTTGGCCTGGATGAGGAGGAGATGCGTAAGCTTCTCAACGATGACAGCACAAAGAGCAGTCAGTATCAGATTGTCAAGAAACAGATCTCCATGGATGATAAGAAAGCCTTTGAGAGCTATGAGAATCCGGGGGATGACAGCGAGCTGAGCGCCGCTCAGAAGAAAGAGCGTTCCAAGGTCACAGGAGTATGGTTTGAGGAGGATTACTTAAGATCTTATCCGTTCAACGAAACAGCCTGTGACACCATTGGTTTTACACTTTCCAGAGATGTGGCAGATGCAGGTCTGGAGGGTTATTACAATGCAACGCTTACCGGTGTTGACGGAAGACAGTATGGATACATCAACAATAATTCTGATGTGGAGCAGACGATCATAGAGCCCACCGACGGAAAAAGCATAGAAACTTCCCTTGACCTGGGGCTTCAGCAGATTGTGGAGAAGTATGTAAATACTTTTGAAGAAAAAATGGGAGCCAAGAATGTCGGTGTCATTATCGAAGATCCAAAAACAGGAGAAATTCTGGCCATGGATGGTGGTGACCGTTACGATCTGAATAATCCGAGAGACCTTTCCAACGTTTATTCCGAGAGTGAGATTGCGGCCATGAACGATGAGGAAACCGTAGATGCTCTGAACGGAATGTGGAGTAATTTCTGTGTGACAGACGCATACGAACCGGGATCAGTAGTAAAGCCCATTGTTATGAGTTCTGCTCTTGAGATGGGAGCCATTTCCGAGACAGATAATTTTGTCTGTGACGGAGGACAGTCCTTTGGTGCGGAAGGAGCTACGACATTTATTAAATGCGCGGTATGGCCCGATGCCCATGGAACAGAAGCACTTTCCGATGTTATTGCCAATTCCTGTAACGATGGTATGATGCAGATCGCGGCGAAAATGGGAAAAGATAATTTCCTCAAAACGCAGAGTACGTTCAACTTCGGAACAAGAACCGGTATTGACCTTCCGAATGAGGGAAGCGGTGTAATCCACACCAGCGAGACCATGGGAGAGACAGAGCTTGCATGTTCCGCATTTGGACAGGGATATACGCTGACGATGATCCAGGAGATCAACGCCATGTGTTCCGTTATCAATGGTGGATATTATTATCAGCCACATCTGGTAACCAGGATCAAAGACAGCAGTGGTGGAATTGTGAAGACGATTTCTCCGACTCTGATGAAACAGACCATTTCCGAGAAGATATCCGCAGATATCCGCTCCTATATGGCAGCCAGTGTAGATCACGGTACCAGCCGTACTTCTAAGGTTCAGGGCTACAGCTCCGGTGGTAAAACCGGTACAGCCGAGAAGCTTCCACGAGGCAATGGCAAATATCTGGTATCTTTTATCGGCTTTGCACCGGTGGATGATCCGGCTCTTGTGATTTACGTTGTTGTAGATGAGCCGAATGTAGAGGATCAGGCAAGCAGTACTTATGCACAGTATATTGCCCAGGGAATCCTTTCCGAAGCGCTTCCGTATCTGAATGTGCAGCCGGATGAGGCTGAGGACGGCGAAGTTCCGACTACAGAACTGTGGGATATCTTTAAGGGAATCAGTGATTCCGCAACAGGATCTGCTACTGACGGACAGAAGGAAGCAATCTCCAATGAAGATGTTCCAAGCCCGCCGGAAGATGCTTCCGAGGACGAAGATACAGAAGATAACAACGATATGCAGAGTGACGGCCTTACCAATGAAGAGGCCGGCCTGGAATAAGATTTTGAATACCCTCTCAGGGAAATGTCATATATTACAATGACAATCTCTGAGGGGGATTTTTTTATGATCCGGACCATGGTTTATCACAGGAAAAAGATCCGGGTGGTTTTTGTGATCTGTGCGCTGCTTCTTCTGGGGCTTGTGGGGAGACTTCTGTATCTGATGGGAGCACAGGCTGAATATTATTCAAAAAAAGCAGATGATCTTCACGAGAGGGAACGTGACATCAAGGCTGCCAGGGGAAAAATTCTGGATATCAATGGAAATATTCTGGCAGATAACCGGACAGTCTGTACTGTATCCGTGATACACAGCCAGATTAAAGATCCGGAAAAAGTGATCCAGGTACTTGCGAAAGAACTGACCATGGATGAAGAGACCATCCGGAAAAAAGTAGAAAAAATTTCTTCTATTGAAAGAATTCGAACAAATGTGGAAAAAGCAACCGGGGATGCGATCCGTGAGTATGCACTTGCGGGAGTGAAAGTGGATGAAGATTACAAAAGATATTATCCCTGTGGTTCCCTTGCCTCCAAAGTGCTGGGATTTACAGGGGGTGACAATCAGGGAATCATTGGCCTTGAGGTGAAATATGATGAGATCCTGAAAGGCGAACCCGGGAAAATTCTCACAGTTACCGATGCACGTGGAGTGGAAATTGACGGGACCGGAGAACGGCGGAAGGAACCAGTGGCGGGAAATACACTGCGGACCAATCTGGATGTTAACATTCAGAAATATGTACAGCAGGCGGCGCTGAAAGTGATGGAGGAAAAACAGGCAGAGAGGGTGTCCATTCTTCTCATGAATCCTCAGAATGGAGAAATCTATGCCTGTGTCAATGTTCCGGAATTTGACCTGAACGATCCGTTTACGCTAAACACAGAAGAAACGTCTTCAGATAGAAAAAAGAAGCAGGATCTTCTGAACCAGATGTGGAGAAATCCCTGTCTGAACGATACTTATGAACCAGGTTCGACTTTTAAGATTATCACCATGGCAGCGGGATTGGAAGAAGGAGTTGTGTCAACGGAAGACCGTTTTTTCTGCCCGGGGTATAAAGTGGTGGAGGACCGGAGGATACACTGTGCAAAAAGAACCGGACATGGTGCACAGAACTTTGTAGAGGGTGCACAGAACTCCTGCAACCCGGTGTTTATTGAGGTGGGACTGCGGCTGGGAGTAGATAATTATTATAAATACTTTAAACAGTTCGGACTTTTGAAAAAAACAGGAATTGATCTTCCGGGAGAAGCTGGAACGATCATGCATAACCCGAAAAATATGGGAGAGGTGGAACTTGCCACCGTATCCTTTGGCCAGTCGTTTCAGATCACGCCGATCCAGCTGGCAACAACGGTCAGTGCGATCATCAATGGCGGAAACCGGATCACTCCTCATTTTGGGATCAGTGTGGAAAGCGCGGACGGAACAGAAGTGCAGACACTGGAATATCCGGTGGAAACGGGGATCGTGTCCAAAGAAACTTCACGGACAGTACGGACGATTCTGGAAACGGTAGTTTCAGAAGGTTCCGGGAAAAACGCCGGGATCGAAGGTTTCTCCATCGGGGGAAAAACAGCTACCTCTCAGACTCTGCCCAGAGGTTCCGGCAGATACATTTCTTCATTCCTGGGATTTGCACCGGCAGAAGACCCGAAAGTTCTGGCCCTGTGCATTATCCATAATCCTCAGGGCATGTATTATGGCGGAATCATTGCCGCACCGGTAGTAAGAAGTATTTTTGAAAATGTGTTGCCCTATCTTGGAATTGCGAAGACCGTCACGCAGACTCCATCCGGGGAAAACCGGGCAGATGGGGTTGATTAATGAAAGGAAAAGCCTTATACTGTTGAAGAAGTATAAAAAAACGAAAGAATTAGAGGTGTGAGGATGGAGTTTCATGTTGTGATCCCTGTGCTGATCTCATTTGCGATCAGCCTTGTATTAGGACCGATTGTTATCCCTTTTTTAAGAAGACTTAAAATGGGACAGACAGAGAGAGAGCTGGGCGTGCAGTCCCACCTGAAAAAGAACGGTACCCCGACCATGGGCGGAGTGATCTTTCTCATTGCGACAACTGTGACATCACTGTTTTATATCAGAGATTATCCGATGATCATCCCGGTACTTTTCCTGACCCTGGGATTTGGACTGATCGGATTTCTGGATGATTATCTGAAAGTAGTCCTGAAACGTTCAGATGGTCTTCTGCCATGGCAGAAAATGGCACTGCAGATTGTTGTGACAGCTGTATTTGCTTTTTATCTTGTAAATTATTCCAACGTATCCCTGACTATGAAGATCCCGTTCTGGAGCGGACATTATCTGAATCTGGGATGGTTTGCGGTTCCGGTACTGTTTTTTGCGGTTATCGGTACAGTAAACGGAGTAAACTTTACCGACGGACTTGACGGACTGGCTTCCAGTGTTACCCTGATTGTTGCAGTATTTTTTACTGTTGTTTCCCTTGGAATGAACAGTGGTGTGGAGCCGATTACCTGTGCGGTTGTAGGCAGCCTTATGGGCTTCCTTCTGTTTAATGTATATCCGGCCAAGGTATTTATGGGAGACACCGGTTCTCTGGCACTGGGCGGTTTTGTGGCTGGTGTGGCTTATGCCATGCAGATGCCGCTGTTTATTATCCTGGTGGGACTGATCTACCTTATTGAGGTACTGTCCGTTATGATCCAGGTATCCTATTTCAAGGCAACACACGGAAAAAGAATTTTCAAGATGGCGCCTATCCACCATCATTTTGAGCTTTGCGGGTGGTCCGAGACACGGGTCGTTGCAGTGTTCTCTGTTGTAACTGCCATTATGTGCCTGATCGCTCTCCTGGCATTATAAGGAGGAACAGAAAAATGGATTTAAAAGGAAAAAAAGTTCTCGTTTTCGGAGCCGGAAAAAGTGGCATTGGTGCCGCTGACCTGCTTGGAAGTGTAGAAGCACAGCCGATAATCTATGACGGAAATGAAAACCTTGATAAAGAAGCGGTTTTACATAAAACAAACGGAACATACACCCCGGAGATCTGGGCCGGTGCTTTTCCGGAAGGAGAGATGGAAAGTCTTGATCTCGTAGTGTTAAGCCCGGGAGTTCCAACAGATCTTCCACTGGTAAAGAGCTTCTACGAAAAAGGCCTTCCGGTATGGAGTGAGGTAGAACTTGCCTACCGTACAGGAAAAGGCGAGGTTCTTGCAATTACAGGAACCAACGGCAAGACAACAACAACAGCTCTCCTTGGAAAGATTATGGGAGATGCCCGTGAATCTGTATTTGTTGTAGGAAATATCGGAACTGCATATACATCAAAATCACTGGAGACGCGTGAGGATTCTGTAACCGTTGCGGAGATCAGCAGCTTCCAGCTGGAGACTATCGAGCAGTTCCGCCCGAAGGTCAGTGCGATCCTCAACATTACAGAAGATCATCTGAACCGTCATCATACCATGGAAGAATACATCCGTGTAAAAGAGCTGATTACCAAGAATCAGGGACCAGAAGATGTATGTGTCCTGAATTATGAGGATGAAGTCCTCCGTAAATTCGGTGAGAACATCGTTCCGAAGGTGGTATATTTTTCAAGCCTGCGTAAACTGGATCAGGGTATCTATCTGGACGGAGATCAGATCATTCTGAAAACAGAAAAAGAAGAGATCCCGATCGTAAAGACAGGAGAACTTAAGATCCTTGGCCGTCATAATCACGAGAATGTAATGGCTGCAGCAGCCATGGCATATTATGCGGGAGTTTCTGTGGAAAGCATCCACAAGAGCGTATGCGAGTTTGTGGCAGTTCCTCACAGAATCGAGTATGTAACAGAGAAGAACGGCGTTGCCTATTACAACGATTCCAAGGGAACCAACCCGGATGCAGCCATCAAGGGAATTCAGGCTATGAACCGTCCGACTCTTCTGATCGGCGGTGGCTATGACAAGGAATCCAGCTATGACGAGTGGATAGAATCCTTCGACGGAAAAGTCCGTTATCTTGTTCTCATTGGCCAGACAAAAGAAAAGATCAAAGCAGCGGCAGAACGTCTTGGATTTACAGACATCATCCTCTGTGAGGATCTGAAAGAAGCAGTTCAGATTTGTGCGGAAAAAGCAAATCCAGGAGATGCGGTTCTTCTTTCACCGGCCTGTGCAAGCTGGGGACAGTTTGATAACTACGAACAGCGTGGCGACATGTTCAAGGAATATGTGAAAGCACTGTAATAATCCGAAAAATACATACATAAGCTGAAATAAAGACCACTGTGGAGGCCACAGCATGAAGGCAGAACAGAAACAGACCGGAAAGACTGATACCGTTCTCTGGGTTCTGGTTCTGATCCTTGTTGTGTTTGGCCTGGGGGCGCTTTTTTCGGCAAGCGAATATAATGGCAGAGTGCGTTTTCACGACTCTGCCTATTATTTTAAGAAGCAGCTCTTTGCCACGGCACTGGGGCTGCTTGTTATGTATCTGGCATCAAGGGTGGATTACCGCATTCCTGTGAAGCTGGCACCGGGCGCATATATTCTTTCACTTTTTCTCTCTACGGCAGTGCTGCTTTTCGGACAGGAGATTAACGGGTCGAAGCGGTGGCTGAACCTTGGGCCGCTGTCATTTCAGCCATCGGAGTATTCCAAGGTTGCGGTAATCCTTTTTCTCGTATGGCAGATCAGCCGGACAAAAAGCAAGACAACGGGGTTCTGGTTTATGTGCAGGACGATGATGACCCTGCTCCCGGTAGTTGGCCTGGTAGGTTCCAATAATTTAAGTACGGCGGTGATCATTCTAGGAATCGGTGTGATGCTGATCTTTGTGGCCAATCCCAGATATCTGCAGTTTCTGGCTCTGGGAAGTGCAGGAGTTGGATTTATTGCGGTTTTTCTTGCTGCGGAAAGTTACCGCCTGGAGCGTCTGGCGATTTGGAGGGATCCGGAAAAATATGAAAAAGGATTTCAGACCATACAGGGTCTGTATGCCATAGGAAGCGGAGGGATTTTTGGCAAAGGTTTCGGGAACAGTCTGCAGAAGCTGGGATTTGTACCGGAAGCCCAGAATGATATGATTTTTTCCATTGTGTGTGAAGAGACGGGAATTCTGGGGGCTTTTCTGGTACTTTTTCTGTTTGGGCTTCTGATCTGGAGGCTTTGTATGCTGGCACTGAACTGCCGGGATCTTAAGGGGACACTTCTATGCGCCGGAATCATGGCACATATGTCGATACAGGTAGTCCTGAATGTTGCGGTTGTAACAAATACGATTCCCAATACCGGGATCACGCTGCCCTTTGTAAGTTATGGCGGAACTTCCGTTGTTTTTCTTCTGGGGGAGATGGGGCTGGCTTTAAGTGTCAGCAGTCACAGACATGGAAGAATCACATAGAATAAAAAGTAAGAGGCCCTTTTAGGAGTGGAAGACTTGAATGAGATCGATGAGATCGTCGTAACCGGAGGCAGGCCGCTGCATGGGACTGTGCGGATCCAGGGGTCAAAAAATACGGCACTTCCGGTTATGGCGGCGGCCCTTTTAAGCTCCGGGACCAGTGTACTGCGGGAGTGTCCGAAGATCACAGATGTATTTTTGATGGAAAAAATCCTCCGGGAGCTGGGCGCGGAAACCTGGTGGGAGGATCATGACCTTTATCTGGACTGCAGTCATGCGGACGGTACCGTGATACCGGAATATTTTTCCGGAAAAATGCGTTCTTCTGTGATTCTGCTGGGGGCAATGCTTGGACGGAATGGGAAAGCACGGACCGGTTATCCGGGCGGATGTGTCATTGGCAAACGTCCGGTGGATCTTCATATACAGGTTTTACAGAAGCTTGGTGCCAGAATCGTGGAAAACGGGAATGAGATTCAGGCAACCTGTGGAAAACTGAAAGGAGCGGAAGTGATTTTTCCCAAAAGCAGCGTGGGAGCCACAGAACAGGGAATTCTGGCAGCCGTTCTTGCAGAGGGAAAAACCGTTTTTACGGGATGTGCCCGCGAACCGGAAATTACCTGGCTGTGTCAGTATCTGACAGGGATGGGGGCAAAGATTGAAATTCTGGAAAATGGAAGTATCTGTATCGAAGGTGTAAAGAAACTGCATCCCGGCAGCGGGACGATTCCCCCGGACCGTATTGTTGCCGGAACCTATCTTATGGCAGCGGCGGCCACCAGAGGAGAGATCATTCTGGAAAATCCGCCGATCGATGAAATGCATGCAATCCTGGAAGTATATCGGAAAATGGGTGGACAATGTCACCGGATAGGTGGTAAACTAATAGTCAACGGAAAAAATGCAGGTTTTCCTCTTGAACTTCTGGAGACAGACGTTTATCCTGGATTTCCTACAGATCTGCAGTCTCCTGCGATGGCAGTGCTGGTCACGATTCCGGGGGTAAGCAGAATCCGTGAGAAGATTTTTGAGGACAGATATAAACTGGCGTCATGGCTCTGTTATATGGGAGCGAAGATTGAGATCCGGGATGGAATGGCTGTGGTACACGGAGGTTATCCACTTCGGGGATGCATCGTGGAAGCAGAGGAACTCCGCGGAGGTGCGGCACTTGTGATCGCGGCGCTTGCAGCAGAAGGGGTTACCAGGATCAGAGGCTGCTCTTTTATTGAAAGAGGTTATGAACATATCTGTGAAGATTTGACTGCCCTGGGCGGTCTGCTGATAAAGGACAGAGGAACTTTATGAAAAAATCAAAAAAAAATTCGCTGGCAGCAGCCGGAATGATTCTGGTTCTGCTGCTGGCAGGTGTTATTTTCTTTTTTACTTATTATCAGGTTGATGAAGTACAGGTGATGGGAAGTAGCCATTATTCTGAGAAACAGATCAAGAAGATGGTCCTTCGGGGGCCGTTGGCATCCAATTCTGTTCTGGCACCCCTTCTTTACACCAAACAGAATACAAAAGATGTTCCTTTTGTGGATGGTTATACAGTGACCAGACTTAACCGTCACACCATTTGTGTCAGTGTGAAGGAGAAGGATATTGTCGGCTGTATTCCTTATCTGGACAGTTACATTTACTTTGACAGAAATGGAGTTTTTGTGGAAGGTTCCACAGAACGCAATGAGAAGATTCCGTTTTTTGACGGAATTAAAGTAAAAAAAGTAATTCTCAATGAGAAGCTTCCTATTAAGGATGAGACTGTGATGAACACAGCGGTGGCTCTGTCTACTATTTTTTCAAAAAATGACAAGGTTCCGGATCATATTGAATTCGGAGATGACGGGCAGATCAGCCTGGTTTACGGAGATATTACGGTCAAGCTTGGAAAGGACGAGTATCTGGAAGACAAAATGACCAGGGTACTTGCCATTCTTCCGCTGATTTCCGGAAAAAAAGGAATTCTCCACGCTGAAAATGTAAATGATAATTCCAAGACCATAACACTGGAGCAGGAACAGGATGAGAATCAGAATTCCGAAGAAACCTGGACAGGCGGTTATGATGAGGAAGGAAATTACACAGGCGAGGGCGAATACGACGAAAATGGCAATTATGTAGGGCCGAAGCCTCAGAGTGATCTGGAATATGCAAAGGAAAAATGGATCGGCGGATATGACGAAGAAGGTGACTACACAGGAAGCGGTGAGTATGACGCCAACGGTAATTATGTCGGAGAAGCACCTACGGAAGAGAGTATGGCTGCCAAGGGAAACTGGAAAGGTGGATACCGTGAGGATGGCGGTTATGATGGAACCAGCGAATATGACCGTGACGGTAATTATGTAGGAACACTTGAGGATTATCTGGCATCAGAAGAAGGCAACGGAGACGGGACAGATTCTGCGAATGCAGACTCTGGAAATGCGGATTCCGAAAGCGCAGATACCGGAAGTTCCGATTCTCAGAATACGAATTCAGAGGATTCCGAAAACGGAGATTACACTTCGGATGGAAGTACGGATAATATGGATGAGGATACTGATACAGAAACGGATTACAATAGTGATTATGGTGATGGATCTGATAATTATGACGAAAATCAGGACGGAGATTACAGTGATGCGTCCGATTACCAGTGAAGATAAAAAAATCCTTTCTTATATAAATACCAGTATTTGGGCATTTTGCCAGAGATTGTTTTGCAAATGTTTCTGTTAATAGAAACAGTGCCGAAATTTAGTGAAAAAAGTATAAAAAAACAAAATTAGTGGTTGATTAATTACCGAAAAAAATATATGATATAACTATGTGTATATGTAGCTTGGAATAGATTATTACACTGAATCGGATATCAGGTAGAAATAAAGGAGGAAGTACATTGTTAGAGATAATGACGAATGAGGCTGAGTCTTCTGCGAAGATTATTGTAATTGGAGTAGGTGGCGCAGGTAATAATGCAGTAAACAGAATGGTGGAAGAGGCCATTGGAGGAGTTGAGTTTGTAGGTGTCAATACCGATAAACAGGCTCTGACACTGTGTAAAGCTCCGACTGTACTTCAGATTGGTGAGAAAATTACGAAAGGTCTTGGCGCCGGTGCACAGCCGGAAGTTGGACAGAAGGCAGCTGAGGAGAGCATTGAAGAAGTTAAGAAGATCATTGAGGGAGCTGACATGGTTTTCGTTACCTGTGGTATGGGTGGCGGAACCGGAACCGGAGCTGCTCCTGTAATCGCCGGTGCGGCGAAAGAAATGGGTATCCTGACTGTCGGTGTTGTTACCAAGCCTTTCCGTTTTGAAGCTAAGACTCGTATGAATAATGCACTTGCGGGAATCGAGAATCTGAAGAAAGCAGTTGACACTTTAATTGTCATCCCGAATGACAAGTTACTTGAGATCGTTGACAGAAGAACAACCATGCCGGAAGCACTGCGTAAGGCTGATGAGGTTCTTCAGCAGGCAGTACAGGGTATCACAGACCTGATCAATCTGCCGGCACTGATCAACCTTGACTTTGCAGACGTACAGACTGTTATGACAGACAAGGGAATCGCTCACATCGGTATCGGTGAGGCAAGAGGTGATGACAAGGCTATGGAGGCTGTACAGCAGGCGGTATCTTCTCCGCTTCTTGAGACAACCATTAAGGGCGCTACGCATGTGATCATCAATATTTCCGGAGATATTTCTCTTATGGATGCCAACGATGCGGCAAGTTATGTTCAGGAACTTACAGGTGAGGATGCGAATATTATCTTTGGTGCCATGTATGATGATTCTGTTGCAGATTATGCAAGGATTACAGTTATTGCAACAGGTCTTACAGACAATAACCTTCAGAATACACCATTTGGAAACAGAGCTTCCAATTCTGTATTCGGAGCAGCCAAGAAGACAAGCCCGTCACCGGCAAGCAGCATGAATCTTAATATGCCGAGCTTCAGTCTGCCAACTATGAATTCCACACAGTTTGGTACTAAGGCACCGACAAGCACTGTTCAGAAAAAGGACATCCAGATTCCGGATTTTCTTAAGAACAGATAATAAATGAACATAATAAAATCCGGCAGAGGATCCATCTGGAATCCTGCCGGATTTTTTGGCTTTCAGTTCAGAATATCAGCATTTACAGCTGAAAGTATCACATTTTGTATCACAGCAGCGATGTGCATTATCACCGGATACATTGATGGAAGCTGCGGTACATTTGCAGTGCTCATTGTAGGTACAGTTGTGTGCTTTGCAGTCGATGTTAATGGTTTCACATCCACAACCGGAATCAGCAGCATTTGTTGCAGAATCTTCTTTCTGATCGCGGAAACTTTCACAGGCGGTATCATCTGCATAACGTGCATCTGCGCCTTCCACATTAATGGCACCTTTGGAACAGAGAGAATCTTTGTTATAGTAGCAGTTGTGTGCGGAACATTTAAGGATTGTCATAAAAGTGTCCTCCTGATAAATATGATTTTACCGGAAACCGTCAGCTGTCGGACTTTGAACATCTGATCAATGGTCCATGTTACAGTCTGTCTTATCGGATTCCGATGTTGGATAGTATGCCCGGAAAAAGAAAAACTCATACGCACAAATAAATACATAATAATATAAAAAAACAGTTGACAAACAGAAGATACCATGGTATTCTCTTAAAGTACGTAGCGAAAAGAAAGCAGAGTTCACTCTCACCTCAGCGCTGAAGATAAGCGACTCAGGTCAATATTGCACAGTACTGCGAACGGAGAGACTATCAGTCCGCAGGTGTAATTTTGAAGTGTGGACATCTGTCTGCGCTTTTTTTGTGCAGGAAGAAATCCCGGCACAGTATTGAGAAAGAAAAAATTAATTCTATCATGTTCATGGAGGTGTACAACAATTAGCGGTTTAATGATTAACGAACAGATCAGAGACAGAGAGGTACGCTTAATTGGTCCGGACGGAGCTCAGCTTGGAATCGTGTCCGCCAGAGAAGCGATGGCGAAAGCACAGGAGGCAGGACTTGACCTTGTAAAGATTGCCCCACAGGCGAAGCCGCCAGTATGTAAGATCATTGATTACGGTAAATACCGTTACGAACTTGCAAGAAAAGAAAAAGAGGCCAGAAAAAAGCAGAAAACCATCGATGTCAAAGAAGTGCGTCTTTCCCCGAACATTGATACGAATGATTTAAAGACGAAGGTAAATGCAGCAAGAAAGTTCCTTAGCAAGGGCGACAGAGTTAAGGTTACACTTCGTTTCCGCGGAAGAGAGATGGCACATATGTCCAGCAGCAAACATGTGCTTGACGACTTCGCAGATCTTCTGTCCGATATAGCGACTGTAGAGAAGGCTCCGAAGGTAGAAGGCAGAAGCATGACAATGTTTCTGACTGAGAAACGGTAGATATCTCAGTCTTCACGGCAACAGCCGGGCAGAACGGGATGTTATATAAAATTTAGAAGTACCAAATCAAGGAGGAATTCATAATGCCAAAAATTAAAACTTGCAGAGCAGCAGCAAAGCGCTTTAAAAAAACAGGTACAGGAAAATTAGTAAGAAATAAAGCCTACAAGAGCCATATCCTTACAAAGAAATCTCAGAAGAGAAAGAGAAATCTGAGAAAATCTACTGTTGTTGATTCTACTAACGTAAAGAGCATGAAGAAAGCATTACCATATTTATAAGATAGAGAAGACGAGCAGGAGGAGAATTAAGAAATGGCAAGAATTAAAGGCGGATTAAACGCAAAGAAAAGACATAACCGTACATTAAAACTGGCAAAAGGCTACAGAGGAGCCCGTTCCAAACAGTATAGAGTAGCAAAACAGTCTGTAATGAGAGCACTTACAAGCTCCTATGCAGGAAGAAAACAGAAGAAACGTCAGTTCAGACAGCTCTGGATCGCCCGTATCAATGCAGCTGCAAGAATGAACGGACTTTCCTACAGCAAAATGATGCACGGCCTTAAAGTTGCAAACATCGACATCAACAGAAAGATGCTTGCAGAGATGGCAGTTAACGATGCAGCAGGCTTCACAGCACTTGCAGAGATCGCTAAGAAAGCAATCGCATAAGTAAAGTATTAAGAGACGAAGAAGTCCAGGGAATTTTTCCCTGGATTTTTTTGTAAAAAAATTCAGACAATTTGCTGAAAAACGACACAAGCTGTACAGCGGACAAGTGTCCGCGTTGTGCAATCAGACGAAAAACAACAGATAACTAAATTTGCCCTTGAAATAAAAAATATGCGATGCTATAATTTTACCATTAAACATTAGTAACGCGACAAAGCGCAGGAGGAGAGATTATTATGAAGAATTGGAAGAAAGTAATCGGCGTTGCATCAGCAGCAGCTATGACAGCAGCTATGATGATGCCTACATCAGTTTTTGCGGCAGATGATGAGACATTTAAGATCGGTGTGATCGGACCGATGACAGGTGATTACGCACAGTACGGTACCAACGTATACAACGCAGCCAAGATCGCAGCAGATGAGATCAACGAGAACGGCGGATTCAACGGATATAAAGTAGAGATTCTTGACGCAGGTGATGACCAGGGAGATCCGGAGAAGGCTGTTAACGCATACAATGACCTGATCGATAAAGGAATGCAGATGCTCTGTGGAACTGTAACATCCGGTTCCTGTATCGCAGTAGGAGCTGAGGCAGCTGAGGATACATTCCTCTTCACACCATCCGCAACAGCACTTGACTGTATCACAGCAGGAACAAACGAGTTCCGTATGTGCTTCACAGACCCGGCACAGGGAACCAAATCTGCTCAGTACATTTCCGAGCACAAACTTGCAACGAAAGTAGCAGTACTTTATGATTCCGCTGCTGACTACAACTCCGGTGTACATGACGCATTCGTTGCAGCAGCTGCTGATGACGGACTTGAAGTAGTTGCAGATGAGGCTTACACAACAGACAGCAACACAGACTATTCTGTACAGCTTGCAAAGATCAAGAAGAGCGGCGCTGAGCTTCTTTTCCTTCCGAACTACTATTCCGACAATGCGCTGATCCTTCAGCAGGCATCTGAGGCAGGGCTTGACATTAAATTCTTTGGTGTAGATGGCATGGATGGTATCCTCAATGTAGAGAACTTCGATAAATCCCTTGCAGAGGGTGTTATGCTTCTGACACCATTCTCCGCAACAGCTACAGATGAGAAGAGCCAGAACTTCGTAAAAGCATACGGCGATGCTCACAACGGTGAGATCCCGAACCAGTTTGCGGCAGATACATATGATGTACTTTACGCAATGCAGCTTGCAGCTGACGATGCAAAGATCACACCAGATATGGAAAATGCAGACATCAGTGCAGCAATGAGCGCATCCATGGCAAACATCGAGCTTGACGGACTTACCGGAAAAGCAAAATGGACCGAGGATGGCGAGTGTGATAAAGAGCCGAAAGCATTCGAGATCAAAGACGGTGCTTATGTAGAGATGAAATAAGTAATTTCTGTTAACGTTAGGGGTCAGGGGACGGTTGCCTTTAGTGGAAATCGTCCCCTTTTTCCCTTATCAATAAACAATTAAAAGAGGTGCGTTATGAGTTTTATATCTTATTTAAAAGACGGCATCAGTCTTGGCAGTATCTATGCGATCATCGCGCTTGGATATACCATGGTTTACGGTATTGCCAAGATGCTGAACTTCGCACACGGAGATGTTATTATGGTAGGAGCTTATATCATTCTTACCTGTATCACAAGAGGCGGTATGTCACCGATTCTTGCAGTGATTCTTTCCGTTGTGATCTGTACACTGCTTGGTGTTGTCATTGAGAAGGTAGCTTACAGTCCGCTTAGAAAAGCTTCCTCAAACCTGGCCGTTCTGATCACGGCTATCGGTGTCAGTTATCTGCTTCAGAACCTGGCACTTCTGATCTTTGGCGCAGATGCCAAGAGTTTCGTAGCTGTTATCAAAGTTCCGTCCATCACACTGTTTGACGGTGAGCTTACCATCAAGGGAATCACCATTGTCACAATCCTTGCATGTATCATTATCATGGTGGGACTTTCCCTCTTTGTTAAAAAGACAAAACCCGGACGTGCCATGCAGGCTGTTTCCGAGGACAGAGATGCGGCACAGCTGATGGGAGTTAACGTCAATGCGACAATTTCCCTCACATTTGCCATCGGTTCCGGACTTGCAGCGATCGCAGGCCTTCTGCTCTGTCAGACTTATCCGACCCTGACTCCATACACAGGAGCCATGCCTGGTATCAAAGCTTTCGTAGCTGCGGTATTTGGTGGAATCGGTTCTATTCCCGGCGCCATGGTAGGCGGTATCCTTCTGGGAATCATTGAGATTTTCGGTAAAGCCTATATTTCTTCCCAGGTTGCAGATGCCATCGTATTTGCAGTCCTGATCGTCGTGCTTCTTGTAAAACCGACCGGATTGTTCGGCAAGAACATCCAGGAGAAAGTGTAAGGTGGCCGATATGAAGAATATGAAAAATAAAACAACAAAAAACAATATGATCAACTACGGAATCGTCATTGTACTCTTTGTGATCGTACAGGCGCTTTCTTCAACTGGAAATCTTTCCAGACTTCTGATGGGACTTCTTGTTCCACTTTGTGTTTATACCATTGCGTCAGTTTCCCTGAACCTGGTAGTCGGTTTTTCCGGTGAGCTGAGCCTTGGACATGCGGGCTTCATGTGCGTGGGAGCTTTTTCCAGTGCCCTGTTTTCACAGGTTGCTGCAGACTCCATTCCGCAGGTTCCTCGCTTTATCCTTGCAATCCTTGTAGGTGCGGCAGTTGCAGCACTGTTCGGTGTGATCATCGGTATTCCGGTACTTCGTCTCCGCGGTGACTACCTGGCTATTGTTACACTGGCTTTTGGTGAGATCATCAAGAACCTGATCAATGTACTTTACATTGGCGTGGATGACAAAGGACTTCACGTTGCAACCAGTGCAGCCGGTCTTCATCTGGAAGCCGGCGGAAAGCAGATTCTCAAAGGTGCCCTTGGTATTTCGGGAACAGCAACTCTTTATAAAGATATCAAGAATTACTTTTTCCTGATCGGCGTGATCCTGCTTCTTCTCACATTGTTTATTGTACAGAACCTTGTAAACTCCAGAAGCGGACGTGCTATTATGTCAACCAGGGACAACCGTATTGCAGCGGAGTCTGTAGGAATCAATATCACCAGATATAAGCTGCTGGCATTTACCATTTCTGCAGCCCTTGCAGGAGTTGCAGGTGTGCTGTATGCACATAACCTTTCTCTTCTTAAGGTTTCTGTATTCGATTACAATATGTCCATTCTGGTACTTGTGTATGTAGTGCTTGGAGGAATCGGAAATATCAGAGGATCTATCATTGCAACAATTATCCTCTATGCACTGCCTGAGCTTCTCCGTGGATTCGCAAACTACCGTATGCTGATCTACGCAATCGTGCTGATCATCATGATGCTCTTTAACTGGGCACCTGCAGCAAGAGACTGGAGAGCGCGCATGGTAGAGAAATTTAAAGGCAAAAAAGCGAAAAAGGAGGTGGCCTGATCATGGCAATGCTGGAAGTAAATAATCTGTCTATCCAGTTCGGCGGTCTTCGTGCTGTTGACGGCTTTAACATGACCATTGAGAAAGGACAGCTCTATGGACTGATCGGACCGAACGGTGCCGGTAAGACAACGGTGTTCAACCTTCTCACAGGCGTATACAAGCCAACAGAGGGAATCATTAAACTGGACGGCCAGGACATTACAGGAAAAAGCACCATCGAGATCAACAAGGCCGGAATCGCAAGAACTTTCCAGAATATCCGTCTTTTCAAGGATATGCCGGTTCTTGACAATGTAAAAGTAGGACTTCACAATCATCATCCATACTCCACACTGACCGGAATCTTAAGACTGCCGAAATATTATAAGGTAGAAAAAGAGATGAACGAACGTGCCATGGAGATCCTGAAGGTCTTTGACCTGGATAAGGAAGCAGACACTCTGGCAGGCAACCTGCCTTATGGTAAACAGCGTAAGCTGGAGATCGCCAGAGCCCTTGCCACAGATCCGAAGCTTCTTCTTCTGGATGAGCCGGCAGCCGGCATGAACCCAAATGAGACGCAGGAGCTGATGGATACCATCCGTTTTGTGCGGGAGCATTTTGATATGACAGTCCTTCTGATCGAGCATGACATGAAACTGGTCGGTGGTATCTGTGAGGAACTGACGGTTCTGAATTTCGGTCAGGTACTGATCCAGGGTGAGACATCTGCAGTACTGAAAGACCCGACTGTTATCACTGCATATCTGGGAGAGTAAGGAGGAACGAGACAATGGCAATGTTGGAAGTAAAGGACCTCCAGGTCTACTATGGTGTGATCCAGGCCCTGAAGGGAATTTCTTTTCATGTAAATCAGGGAGAGGTTATTGCGCTGATCGGTGCCAACGGTGCCGGAAAGACAACCACACTTCAGACACTTACCGGAATTCTTTCTCCGAAGTCCGGAAGCATTGTGTTTGAGGGAAAAGACCTCACAAGAACACCGGCCCATAAGATCGTAGAGATGGGTATGGCACACGTTCCGGAAGGAAGACGAGTATTTGCGGATATGTCCGTTTATGAGAATCTTCTTCTTGGAGCTTATACAAGAAAGGACAAGGCGGAGATCGCAGAGAGCCTTACCAGTGTATACAAGAGATTCCCGCGTCTGGAAGAACGTAAAGGACAGCGTGCCGGAACACTTTCCGGTGGTGAGCAGCAGATGCTTGCCATGGGCCGTGCGCTGATGAGCAAACCGAGGATCATTCTGATGGATGAGCCGTCCATGGGTCTGTCACCGATCTTTGTAAATGAGATCTTTGATATCATCCGTGAGGTAAGCGAGAGCGGCACAACCGTACTTCTTGTTGAGCAGAATGCGAAGAAAGCACTTTCCATTGCGGACCGTGCTTACGTTCTTGAGACAGGAAGCATCACCATGGACGGAAAGGCCGAGGATCTTCTGAACGATGAAGCGGTTCAGAAGGCATATCTTGGAGAGTAGGAGGAAAGACATGGATAATTTCGTAATTACCATTGCAAGACAGTATGGAAGTGGCGGACGTACCATCGGAGAGGAGCTTGCAAAGAAATTAGGGATTTCTTACTATGACAAGGATATCATCCGCATGGCATCCGAGGAGAGTGGCATTCATGAGCAGCTTTTTGGAAGGGCAGATGAAAATGTCAGCACAAAGCAGAGATTTTTTGCAAAGTCCGGAATCTACAAGGGTGAGCTGATCCCGCCTCAGAGCAAGGATTTCACATCCGATGAGAACCTGTTCAATTATCAGGCAAAAATCATCCGCCAGCTGGCAGAGACAGAGTCCTGTGTGATCATCGGACGTTGTGCAAACATGATCCTGAAAGACTATTCCAATGTTCTCCGTGTGTTTGTTTACGGAGACTGGGATTTCCGTATCCGCGAGGCAAGCAAGAAGCTCAGCGGAACCACAAAGGACATTGAGAAATTCATGCATAAAGATGACAAGCGCAAGGAAGATTTCTGCAAACGTTTCATGGGAGTTGACTGGGCAGATATGACGAAATACAATCTGTGCCTGGATAACGGTACCCTTGGCTATAAAAAATGCGTGGAAGAGATCGAGAGTGCACTTGAGATCCTGAAGAAATAAAAAGAAATTGCAGAGAATATTCCTCGGGGAAAGAACAGTAAGAAGTCTTTTCCCGGGGATTTTTTCATATATTGTGGAAAAGTATGTTTGATCCGGCGGGAGATATGGATAAGCGAAAAAAATATTTCCGGGCAGTGACAGTGGCGCTGCTGCTGATCGCGTTCAGTGGATATGGAAAAATTTCAGACCGTGCGTTTCGGATGCAGGTGGTCAGGATGATCGCCGGTGAGGGGATGATCCGGCTGGTGGAGGCGCAGTATGTGGGAAAAAGCAGTGGGCGGGAAAATAGGAGTTATGAGGAGGCAGAACAAAAAGCAGGAAATATTGGCAGTGTTCAGAAAAAATATGGACAAAAAGCAGCAGACCCGGTGGCGGAAACTTTGTCTGACAGGAAGGACAATGAGGACCGTCCCAGGGCAGCACTCACCTTTGACGATGGCCCCCATGCAACATATACACCCTTGCTTCTGGATGGCCTGCATAAGCGTGGAATTCATGCCACATTTTTTCTTATGGGAAAAAATATCGAGGGAAAAGAAGAAATCGTAAAACAGATGCAGAAAGACGGTCATCTCATCGGCAATCACACCTACGACCATGTACAGCTGGATAAGCTGCCCGGTGACCAGGCCTGCCAGCAGATTTTAAAGACAAATAATGAGATCTATGAGATCACAGGAGAATATCCTTTGTATCTTCGTCCGCCTTATGGAGCCTGGCCCAAAAATCTGGAACTCTGTGTGACCATGCTGCCGGTATTCTGGGATGTGGACACCCTGGACTGGAAATCAAAAAACGTCCAGTCGTGCGCCCAGCTAAGGGTGTGTAGTCAAGCCGGTGGGATTCCGGTTTATCCAAGG
>NZ_JAAIUN010000021.1:0-61378 GCF_013317245.1 Blautia sp. MSK.20.85 | reverse complement strand
ATAGACGACATTGTTGTTTGATTTATATGTTGTGTTCATATTTGTATTATACTATTGTTTATCAGTTAATACAATTACTATTTTGTCCATCTTCAATTACTTGCATAAATTACGATCAGAGTAATCACTACCGTAATAACAATACTGTTTAAAAGAAACGGATAAAATTAAAGTGTGCGTTCATATTGATGTAGTTATCAATGATGAATTTCTGCGGAAGGAGATGATGCTCCAGAGCCATGATCTCCTGATTTTCCTTAAAGGATGAAGCTTCTGATCCGCCAGCACTGGCAAAGCTCCGGGATTTCCGTTACAAACCCTCCCGATACACGCTGTTGATCGTAGCCTGGGCGTGCTCCAGCTCTTTCTTCCG
This sequence comes from Blautia sp. MSK.20.85, assembly GCF_013317245.1. Taxonomy (NCBI): domain Bacteria; kingdom Bacillati; phylum Bacillota; class Clostridia; order Lachnospirales; family Lachnospiraceae; genus Blautia; species Blautia sp. MSK.20.85. Next base: position 61,005 of record NZ_JAAIUN010000021.1, on the reverse strand, counting down.
GACGATGGCTTCCCTATCACTTAAGATCGCCAGCATCTCATCGATCACATCCTCCACTCTGGGACTTGTCACCCTGTATAAATACCCCAGCATCCGTGTAGCTGTGTAATCGGTATTCATATGTTTATAGGCGATTTCCCGGCACAGCTCATCGGGATATCCCTTATCCTGAAGCGCTCTGTAAAGCTCATCTGTTCTTGTATCTACCATATGCTTCTGAGATTCCTTTCCTGTTTTTATTATAATTTCGCCAAGCGGATATTCGCGATCCGCTTTCGCTGGTTCCATCCATATTCAGTACAATAAATCGAACATTTCCCTTCCACTCTTCTGCATGATCACAAACGCAACCGCTTCACGATTTATCATCCTCATCCATGCCAGTTTCTTTACCAGCCTTATATATCCCCCGGATCCCCAGGATCAATGTCACGAAAATCCCTGTGATCAGTATCCACACCGGCCACATAGGTGCCGTTCCCAGATTCCCGCTGATCCCGGCATCAAGACATACTCCAATGGATAACAGCTTGATCACAGACATCATTTTTGACGCGATTTCAAAGATATGCTCTCTGTTTTCCTCTGTCACCTCAACCGGATAATTCCACCACTGTGGAAATCTCTGACAGAACATCAGAAATGCCAAGATCAGCAGCCCCAAAATCGGCTCCAGAAGAAGGCTGCCCTTCTTCCCATACCGGTCCGGGATCCCATGCACATTAAAATGGATCGGCACCCTCTCCGGCAGATTTCCCCAGGTGACCACAAGATACATCACGTACCCAAGGATCATCAGAAAGCAGAGAACATCTGTAATATTCCGCAGTTTTTTCTCAGACATTATCCATCCCCCTTTCATTGCAAAATAAACTCGTCTGTAAATTAAATACTCTCTTTCCTGTATTTTACACACAAATTGCCTGCCTGTAAAAGTATTTTACAAAAAAACACCTATTATAATCATATCTGTGCACACTAACAATTGCATATGAAATTTTTATATGATAAACTAGACATGTTGTCCAAAAACATATTTAAGAAAGGGAAAGAAATATGTTAGAAAAAATCTTCAAGCTGTCCGCAAATAAAACGGACGCCAAAACAGAGGTTCTGGCAGGTATCACTACCTTCATGACAATGGCGTATATCCTGGCAGTTAACCCGAATATCCTGTCCGCGACCGGCATGGATTCCGGAGCTGTATTCACAGCTACCGCACTGGCAGCCTTCCTTGGAACACTGTTGATGGCGATCTTCGCCAACTACCCGTTCGCACTGGCACCCGGAATGGGTCTGAACGCATACTTTGCCTATACAGTCGTTATCGGTATGGGATACAGCTGGCAGTATGCACTGACTGCAGTTTTTGCAGAAGGTATCGTATTTATCGTTCTTTCACTTACCAATGTACGTGAAGCGATCTTCAATGCGATCCCTCTGAACCTGAAATCCGCAGTCAGCGTTGGTATCGGTCTTTTCATCGCATTTGTAGGATTACAGAATGCCAATATCGTGATCGGCGGCTCCACTCTGCTGCAGCTTTTCTCTGTAGATGGCTACAACGCAGCCAAGGGTGTGGAGGCTTCCTTCAACAACGTTGGGATCACCGTTATCCTGGCTCTGATCGGTATCATCGTAACCGGAATCCTGGTTGTTAAGAATGTAAAGGGAAACATCCTCTGGGGTATCCTGATCACATGGGGACTTGGAATCATCTGTCAGTTCGCCGGACTTTATGTTCCGAACCCGGAGATCGGCTTCTACAGCCTGCTCCCGGATTTCAGCAACGGACTCTCTATCCCGAGTCTTGCTCCGATCTTTGCGAAGCTGCAGTTTGACGGAGTTTTCTCACTGGATTTCCTTGTTATCCTGTTTGCATTTTTATTTGTAGATCTTTTTGATACTCTCGGAACTCTCGTTGGTGTATCCTCCAAGGCAGGTATGCTGGACGAGGATGGTAAGCTCCCTCACATCAAGGGCGCCCTTCTTGCAGATGCTGTTGCAACAACTGCAGGTGCTGTTCTCGGTACATCCACAACCACTACCTTCGTAGAAAGTGCTTCCGGTGTATCCGAAGGCGGAAGAACCGGACTTACCGCAGTGACAACAGCCATCTTATTTGGTCTGTCCCTGTTCCTGTCCCCGATCTTCCTTGCAATCCCGTCCTTTGCCACAGCTCCGGCTCTGGTGATCGTCGGACTGTACATGCTCAGCAATGTTATCAGCATTGATTTCAGCGATATGTCCGAGGCGATCCCATGTTATGTATGTATCATCGCAATGCCGTTCTTCTACAGCATTTCCGAAGGTATCTCCATGGGAATTATCACATACGTAGCCATCAACCTGATCACAGGTAAGGCAAAAGAAAAGAAGATCAGCGCTCTGATGTATGTACTGGCAGTGCTGTTTATCCTGAAATATATTTTCCTGTAAAATATGGCAAAAAAATTCCCGGGCGTTTTGTCCCGGGATTTTTTTATTCCAGCAAAATATTTTTATTTCTTCGGCTGATACCGCATATTCGATACATTATAAACCGTAATAAACGCTTTCGGGTCCTCCTGGTTTATAAACTTCATCAGCTTCTGATATTCACCTTTATCTACGATGGTGATGATCTCACGGCGTTTTTCCATGTTATAGGCACCGATGGCTTCGTAGATCGTTGCACCGCTGTGCAGGTCGTGGATGATAAACTGCCTCAGCTCCTCTTCCTTCTTCGTGATGATGCAGACACGCCGCTTGATGTTATGGTCAAAAATAAAATGGTCCAGAACGATTCCGTTAAAATACGTTCCCAGAATACTCAAAACTACTGTCTTTTTATCATACACAAGCGCCGCGGAAAGTGCCACGCACATACCGGAAAGGGACATGGCTTTTCCAAGCTCCATGTGAAGATATTTGTTCATGATCTTCGCTACGATATCCAGTCCGCCTGAGGATGCATTCCTGTTAAAAAGAATGCTAAGTCCCACACTCACTACCAGAACATAACACAGAACATCCAGTTCCTGGCTATCTGTCATGGAACCGAAATTTGGAAAAATGATCTCAAACAATCCCAGAAACAACGGCAGCATTACACTGGTATAAACCGTCTTAACTCCAAACTCTCTTCCACAGGTAAAAAATCCAATGATCAGCAATACCACATTCAGGATCATGGTAATCGCCGACAGCTGCAGCGGCACAAAGTTGGAAAGCACGATTCCAAGACCGGAAATACTGCTGACCGACGTATGGCTTGGCACCAGGAAAAAATATACCGCTGCTGCGATGATCGCCACTGCCACGGTGAGGATCACGGTTTCCTTTATGATATCTGCATAATTCAGTTTCTTTTTCATGCCCTCAGATACTCTTCCCATTCTTTTTCTTTGGCACCAACCAGAATTTTATCTTCCGCAACAAGGATCGGACGTTTTACAAGCATACCGTCTGTTGCAAGAAGTGCAAGCTGCTCTTCCTCGCTCATTTCCAGAAGTTTATCTTTCAGTTTCATCTCTTTATAAACATTTCCGCTGGTATTAAAAAAACGCTTCAGCGGAAGGCCGCTTTTTTTCCACCAGGTTTTCAGTTCCTCCGCTGTTGGATTGTCAGTTTTGATATCACGCAGCGTATATTCTGCGCCGCTCTCATCCAGCCATTTCTGAGCTTTTTTGCAGGTACTGCATTTTGGATAGCATACAAATAACATGTTGTGTCCCCCTGTTCTTCGGCAGTAAATATGGAAATCACTACTGTCTGTTTTTTACTTACAGCATGGAATATGGAATTTTTATGGAACTTTTTCCCAGTGCTGTCTGAGGTTTATTTTAACATAGATGTTGATGTTTTTCTATCCTGTTATTCCGTCCAGATCAGCTTCGATTCCTGCTTCATCTCATCCACAATTTTCTCCGCTGCATCCAGATCCCCTTTTGCTTCCAGCTCCGTTAATTCCAGGCTCTTCTTTTGGGCTTCCTCGCTCATATAATAAACTTCTTTTACCGTCTCCGGGGTGCTGTCATCCTCCGGTGATAGCTCCTCTGTCTTTTTGGAAAAATCCTGAAGCAGCATATCATTACCTTTCAGTTCCAGAGTTCCTGCATAGGGTGCGTCAATGGCGTAGACAAACTCTGTTTTTCCATCTTCTGTGTATTGTACTTTCATTCGGTTGATGAGATTATTGGAAGAATACAGGCAGTTGTCTTTTACGTACATTCCGCTGTCTTCCAGAGTCATGTATTTTTCATTGAAATACCAGTGGTTATAACCTGCTGCCGCAACGATGAGTGTCAGGATAACTGCCACGGTTGCTGTCAGAACTCTGCGTACTATCAGCTTTTTCCGGATTTTTTTCAGTGTGGCTGCAGATGATCTCATTTGGTTCTGCTCTTTTCCCTGCTCCTCTTTCATGATCTCCAACATTTTTCTGCATTCCTGACAGGTACCCATATGTTCTTCCACCAGCGCCTTGCTGTCTTCGCTTAAGATCCCATCTATATAAGACGGCATCAGATCCTGTATTACATCACATGTGATCTTCATGTTCCAGCTCCTCTCTGATCTTTACTCTTGCACGATAATAAGTCACCCGCGCCCAGTTTTCACTTTTTCCAAAAAGCATTCCAATCTCACGGAAGTTCAGCTCTCCGAATGTCCGCAGGGAAAAAACTTCTTTATACGGTTCCGAAAGGCCATGCAACACTTTGTGGATCTCCATAGCCTGACTCCGCTGTGCCAGCTTTTCCTCAAAAATTTCTCCGCCATGGCTTTCTGCTGTTTCCGGCTGCTCCTCTCCGGGAAGCTGCTTTTTCTGCTTTTTCAGATGATCGTACAACGTATTCTTTGCGATCTGGCAAAGCCACACCCGCACATCACAGTCTCCGCGGAACTGATCTGCTTTTTTCAGCGCTTTAAAAAACGTCTCCTGGGTCACTTCCTCTGCCAGCGATCCATCACGTGAGACAGAACGGATATACCGATATACAATGTCAAAATATGTCCGGTAAAGTTCCTCAATATTCATCGGTTCTTTCTTTTCCTCCCTTCTCACTTATAAGACGCACTGATCTCAAAAACGTTACAGAAAATCTTTCAAAATTTCGTCCGGTATTTTATTCCGGCGTTTCTTTTAGCACAAACGAAGTGCCCGGTATAAAAATACCGGGCACAGCATTATCAGAATTTTCTTCTGACCTCTTCTTACACTCTGCTGCATACCTTCACATCGTTCCATGCTTTTCATAATATTTCTTTTTTTCCGCATACATAAGATCATCCGCTCTTCTCAGCATTGTCTCAAGCTCCGAAGAGCTTTCCTCCCAGACAACGCCAACAGAAACACTGATCCTTTTGGCAGCAATGCTGTCACAGATATCCCGGACCTTACTCCGGAAAACCTTCTCATCCATGTCAAAACAGATGAGTACAAATTCATCGCCACCTACCCGGTAAGCATTTTCCGGCAGAATCGCAAGCATGGAACGCGCTGTATTTATGATCAGCCTGTCTCCAGCCTCATGTCCGTAAAGATCATTCACCCGTTTCAGACCATTGATATCAATATATGCTACTCCTGTTTTTATCACTGTTTTTGCCTGCATGCCTTCCAGAACCTGAATATACCTGTTCCTGTTATACAAGGTCGTCAGCATATCACGATAGCTCATGTACTGCAGACGCGCCTTTCGCTCCTTGGCTTTCAGGCTGTCCGTTAAAAAGTACTGTATGGACGACAGCAGCGTATGATCCTCATAATGCAGCCTCGGATTATCTACCCCGAGAAATCCTATGATCTTTCCGTCACTGTTTAAAGGAACGGCCAGCAGCCTGGTAATGTCCTGCATCTTCAGAGTCTCATAATACGGTTGCCCCTGCTCCTCCTCAATATCCGGAATATAATACAGGCCATTTTTCCGAAAGCTGTCCATCCAGATATCCAGCATTTCCATGGGAACCTCCTGAAGATTATCCTTCTCAGCAGTCACTCCGTTCATGGCATACTCATAGGTATTTGTACAGACATTCCTCTTTTCATCGATCTGAACAATATAACTGCGATCTCCGTCAAAATACCCGCTGATAATACGCAGCAGATTGGAGATCGCCGCATCTTCATCTTCTCCTGATATCAGCTCCGCAATACATTTATTCAGTATCGTTGCGATCTCAAGTCTTTCCTTTATCTTGCCCTCTCTGCTTATCAGCTGATACATTTCCTGATTCAGCTCCGTCATCGTCACGATAAACATAATGATCATGGAAATACCAACAGAAAACTCAATCAGCGACATTCCATACCAGAATGCCTGCACAGCTGCCGCCACTGCCAGAAGTACAATGCATGACAGCATAGAGAACAGGAGCTTCCGGCTGACTTTCTTTCTGTATTGGAGCAGAAGCATAAGATCAATTAACATACCTGCTGCCGGAAGAAGGATTGACATAATATATAACGGTGCCCGATGGTAATAATTATCCACATCTATGTAATAATACCAGTGAGTAAACTGTGAGAGCACCACAAAAGCAGCCTCCACGGCAGCAATAACATATCCGGCTTTTACTCTTTTTAATGTTCTCCGCTCTTTTTTCGAAAACAGATAAACACACACATAAATATGAAAACACACCAGGACTACGTCACTTAAAAGAAATACGAGAAAACTCGAAATACGGACCATCACACTGCCCGGAACTCCGGGATATCCGCTGAAAATATGCCCCAGGGCATCCATCAGCAATAACAGGGAAGCAAAACTCTCCATCAGGACAAGATACCGCCGCTTTTCCCTGTTATAATTACTGCTCAGAAATATACATAATGCTGCTATGGCGCAAAATGCACATCCCCATATAAGTATTGCCACCTGCAGTACTTTTTCATCCGGCATAAAAAACACTCCTCACATTCGTCACTTACAATAAGTATTACACTTTACCGTGTAAAAGTCAACCTTCCAAAAAAATCCCGGAGTATATTGTCATACTCCAGGATTTTGTCGTCAACCGGATAAAAGCAACCGCATTCGCTACATAATTCTACACCAGATAACTGCTTCGCAGTTGATTCAGTTAAAGCTCTTCCCCGCAGGATTCAATCACTTTTTTGTACCAGTAAAAAGAATCTTTGCGGATTCTGGAAAAGTCTCCGGTCCCGTCATCATTTTTATTTACATAGATAAGACCATAACGCTTCTTGAATTCTCCGGTGGAGGCACTGACAAGATCTGTACAGCCCCAGCAGGTGTAGCCGATCAGATCTACTCCGTCATGGATTGCTTCCTTCATCTGCTCTATATGGCGGCGCATATATTCAATACGGTAATCATCGTGAATCTTTCCATCCTCTGTCAGCTGATCCACGGCCCCAAGACCATTTTCCACGATCATGATCGGAATCTGATAGCGGTCATAGATCTGGTTCAGAACATAGCGAAGACCGGTTGCATCGATCTGCCAGCCCCAGTCGGAAGCTTTCAGATATGGATTTTTCAGATTGTCACTTCCATTTCCGGCCGTTTTCTCTCCGTCCTTTGTCACGCTGACACAGCTGCTGGAATAATAGCTGATGGTGAAAAAGTCCACCGTACCCTTCTTGAGGATCTCTTTATCCTCCTGAAGAACCTCCAGCTGGATTCCGTGCTCCTCAAAGTATCTCGCTGCAAATCCCGGATAATATCCTCTTACATGAACATCACCGGCAATGGAATTGTGGATCTGCCCAAACTGCTGTGCATATAAGATATCATCCGGATGGCAGGTATATGGATAACCATTGTGATAAGCAAGCATACAGCCAAGCATAAACTCCGGATCGATCTCATGAGCCATGGAAACTGCAAGTGCACTTGCTACCAGCTGGTGATGCATTGCCTGATAACGGCTCTGCTCACATACATCCTTCGGGTCCAGCATTCCTGCACAGAATACCGCACCAAAGTCCTGCGTCAGCATATTGATCTCATTAAAAGTCAGCCAGTATTTTACCTTACCTTTATATCTCTCAAATAAAACCTTTGCAAATCGAAGATAGAAATCGATCATCTTACGATTTTTCCATCCGCCATACTCCAGAGAAAGATGAAGGGGATTCTCATAATGAGAGATCGTTATCAGCGGCTCAATGTTATATTTTCTCAGTTCGTCGATCACATTGTCGTAGAACTTAAGGCCTTCCTCATTTGGAGTTTCCTCATCCCCATTTGGGAACACTCTGGACCAAGAAATAGAAAAACGATATACCTTAAATCCCATCTCTGCAAAAAGAGCAATATCCTCTTTCCAGTGATGATAAAAATCAGTCGCCTGGTGATTGGGATAAAATTCTTCCGGTAACGGTGCCGGCGGTGTAAGACGACGTTCCTTATCCACACTTCCTCCTGTCAGGACATCTGCAATGGACGGGCCTCTGCCATCCTCATCCCAACCGCCTTCATACTGGTTTGCAGCAGTTGCTCCGCCCCAGAGAAAGTTTTCCGGCATACGGTTATAATTTTTCATATTTTAATTTTCTCCTTTTTACAAACATCAGGCGGATCTGTTATCTCCGCCTGATGTTTCGTTGTTATTCTTATACAATAGTCAGGAATTTATCTCCTGCATTTACAGCTGCATCTTCTTTTTCCATGCATACTGCTTTGATATAATCAGAAATATTGGTCACAACAACCGGTGTGATCAGATCATATCCTTCTTTCTTAATGGCATCCATATCGAATTCCACAAGAAGCTTTCCTTTTTTTACCTTATCTCCCTCAGAAACATGGGATTTAAAATATTTACCATTTAAATTTACAGTATCAAGTCCGATGTGGATCAGAATTTCTGCTCCACTTTCTGTCACAAACATGATTCCATGTTTGCTGTCCATGATATTTGCCACCGTACCATCTGCCGGTGCATAAACCTTACCTTCTGATGGAACGATTGCTGCTCCGTCACCTAAAACCTTATCAGCAAAAGTTTTATCCGGAACATCAGAAAGTGCTTTTACAGTTCCTGCTACCGGTGCACAAAGCTCGATCTTCTCTACAAGCGGAGCGTTCTGCTGTGCCGGCTGTTTTTCTGTATCTGTGTTCTGTACTTCATCCTCTGTCTCAGCCTTTACATCCTCAAATCCGAAGATAAGCGTAAGAACAAAAGCAGCTACAAAAGATACCACGATCATAATGATTCCATAAAGCAGATTGCTTAATCCCTTCTCACCGATAAACGCCGGGATCGCCATGATACAATTCTGTGCAATGTAAAGAGAAACCTGAAGAAGTCCTCCTACGATACCACCGATTCCGGCTGCGATGGAAGCTGCTACAACCGGTCTTTTCAGTTTCAGTGTAACACCATACAGAGCAGGCTCTGTGATACCCATAAGAGCGGAAACACCGGCTGCACTTGCCAGCTGTTTCATGTTGCTGTCCTTGGATCTTACAGCTACTGCAAGAGAAGCTCCGGACTGTGCAAGGTTAGAGCATACCTGAGATACAAAGATCAGTGTATCAGTACCACCGGTTGCAATGGCATTCAGTCCGATTGGTGTCAGCGCATGGTGCATACCGGTCATAACGATGAACGGGAAGGTTGCTGCAAGGATACCTACAATAACGAAACCAAGTTTTACGGACAGGAAGTTGATGGCTACCGCAAGTCCGTTACCAATAATTGTTCCGATCGGTCCAACTACGATCAGGGCGATCGGTGCACTGATCAGAATTACCAGTGTCGGGTTCAGGATCAGTTTTACCATTTTCGGTGTGATCTTATCAACCAAAATCTCAATATAATGTGTGATCCATACCATCAGGATAACCGGAATAACGGAATAAGAATAGGTTGCTTTTGTGATCGGCAGGCCAAACATTGTGATGGCTGCATCACCGGCTACCATAGTTACAAAGGTAGGGCTTAAGTAAACACCGGCAATAAACAGCGCCAGTGACTGGTTCACGCGGAAAACCTTGGCAGCATTTGCTGCGATCAGGAACGGCATGAAGTAGAACGTAACATCTCCGATAAAACTGATCACCTGGTAGGTACTGCTTGTTTCTGATACCAGATGAAAAGTTGTCAGCAGAGTAAGTACAACTTTGATCATACCGGCTGCAGTCAGGGCAGGGATCATCGGGGTCATACATCCGGTGATGGCATCGATAACTTTTGAAACAACACTCTTTGAGCTGTCAGAGTTCGCTGCCGGTGCATCATCGGTAGGAACACCTTTGTCCTCCAATGCCTTGTAAACAGCGTTCACTTCATTTCCTGCGATAACCTGGAACTGATCTTCATGCCAGTTAACGCCGGAGATCTCAGAAAGCTTTAAGATCTCTTTCTCGTTGATCTTCGATCTGTCTTTCACATAGAAACGAAGCCTTGTCATGCAGTGGAACAGACGGGTGATATTCTCTTTTCCGCCCAGCGCTGCAATCAGTGTGTCTGCAGTTTTTGCATAGTCCTTTTTCATTTGGGGACCTCCTTTAATAATAAATATTGAAATTTATATTAAAGGTCTTGCCTGAAAAGATACGCACATGGCACGTATTTCAGTAACAATCCATTAACACCTAATTTATAAAACAATCTCTTTTCACAGATTTTTCAGACGTTTATGGTCTTCTGTGATCTTCTGGATATGAATCGTCAGATACAGCATTTCATCCTCAGTCATAGCGTATTTATATTCCTCTTCCATCATAAGATAGATCATTTTCACACAGCCGTAAGCTTCTCTGTACTGCTCCTTAATGATCTTGAAAAGCTCCTGATTCTCATCATAGTGAAGCTCTTTATGAAGGAATCTCTGAGCAAAATATTTCAGATGCGTGAGAAACCGCTGATAATACAGATTATCCTCCTGAAATTCCATATTGTCATAATACTTCTCCACGATGTCCAGGATCTGATGTACAATAATGGAAATCTGATAGCTGTCCGTCTTGCCGCCATCTTCCGCATTCACAAAATGCAATGCAAAAAATCCTGCTTCATCTGCAGAAAGATCTACCTCGAACATCTCATTTACCTTTTTCAGTAATTCCAAGCCGATCTCATATTCCTTATGATAAAGCTGCTTGATATCCAGAAGCAGCATATTCTGAAGGCGGATCCCGTTTTCAAGTCTAGAGATCGCACCCATGATATGGTCGCTAAGGGAAAAATAAATACTGTCATTTAATTTCATCCCCTCTTTTTCCTTCACTTCATTTACAAAAGCTTCCACAAAATCCAAATATTTTTCCGGAATAGCAGTCAGATAACCCTGTATCTCCTTGCTGATCTGGGCATTTTCCGCAGTAAAGATCTTCTCGATCCTGGACTCCTCCACTTGCTGTCCTTTCTTTTTCTGAAAGGCAATTCCGCAGCCCTTTACAATAACTTCATGTCCCTGTCCATCCCTGGACAGTATCAGATTATTATTCAAAATCTTATGGATAACCATATTCCTGTTCCCCCGCTGCCAGACAAACAAAAAAAGACCATTACAGTATATAGAAACCCCATTCCTATACTACTATAAGGTCTTGCCTGACGATAAATAAATATTTCAGTAACAATCCTTCTGATTCGTAACTATTTAACAACTGTATGTAATAGTATCAGAAAAAATATATGTTGTCTATCTGGAATATTTAATAAAATATTTATAATATTTTTGTGAACTTTGACAAAATCCCCTGATGATCCTGCCATACGGATCAACGGGGGATTTTCTGTTCAGCTTTTTATTCTTCAGATCTCTTTTCCTTTTGTAGCAATGGCATGTACTACAAACGGTACAAACAATGTGATAAATGCCGCATATCCAAGGTATGCGTAACCTTTTTTGACAACTGTCATCAGACCAAACTGTGCGATGGCAAATGCCAGAAATGTGAAGATTGCTGTGAAAATAGCATTTCTTCCAAGATGTCCCTGAGATTTTTTCTCCGGGCTGTCCATACGGCGTTCTACTGCGTTTACGCAACGTGTTACGATACCGGAGATCATATTTACTGCTGTGGAAATAGCTCCAAGGATGATCAGCAGAGAAATGATCGGTGTCAGAATTCCGGAACCAACTCCGTTCTGGACCAGTACAAGCATCGGTACAGATGCAGATGCAAGCTCACCAACATAGGCAATTGCAAGAAGTCCCAGAATGGAAAGTTCCATTGCACAGAAGTTGCATACAAACATCCAGATCGCTGCTTTGTTGATCTGTTTTTCGTCCGTTACATCCTCCATGTGCTGGTACATAACAGAAACAGATGCCAGCTGGAAGAAGAAATAAAGGACTGCTGAATAGAGGGCCGGTCCAAAGGCTCCGCTCTCGGAGGAAAGTACAGTCATTTCTCCGGAGGACATAGTATGGATGGAAGCTGTGATATCTCCCCACTGTGCAATGATATTCGGAACAAGTACCAGTACAAGACCGATGATGATCAGCACACTTAATGTAGAAGCACATTTTCTTACAACATTGGTTCCGAAAAGTGCGATCACAAAGATAAATGCTGCAATGATCAGTGTACAGAGCCAGTATGGGATCCCGAACAGTGTCTGCAGTGTGGAACCGCCGGTTGCAAAGGCTGCTGCAGATGCAGTTCCGATCATGATCAGGTAACAGATCTCATAGAGATTGGACATAACCGGTTTTGTTTTTCCGTAAAGACTGTCGGAAAAGCTTCTGTAATCGTAGGTTTTGTGTTTGTATGCGTAGCGCATTCCATACCAGAAAAACAGTGCATACAATCCCTGTGTCACTGCCGGCAGGATCAGACACCAGATACCGTAGTTGATAAAGTACTGATAGATCTGCGCTCCTGATGCGAATCCGCCTCCGAACTGTGTGGTAAATGCGACGAACGCAAGTCCCATAGCCAGAGGCATTTTACTTTCTAATGATTTATTCTGACTCATCTCTCTTTCCCCCATTTTTTATTTATTATATTCGATGACTTTTCCCGGATTCAGGATCAGTTTATCATCGAAAGCCAGCTTGATGGCTTTATAAAGAGCGATCATTCTCGGTCCCGCAAATTCTTCCAGAAATTCCAGACGTCCGTTTCCGATGCCATGCTCACCGGAAAGCTGTCCGCCCAGTTCCTTGGACAGTGCATAAAGCTCTACCAGACTTGCGTGAGTGGCTTCCTTCCACTCCTGGTCACTCATTTCCGGTCCACGGAGCATCTCTGTATGGATATTTCCGTCTCCGCAATGTCCGCAGGGCTCTACACGGATGCCATGTGCACTTGCGATCTTTTTGGCTGCTTTTACATACTCTGCGATCCTTGCACGCGGAACAACTACGTCACACTCCTCCTGTGCGATAGAATCTGCTTTCATTCCTTCCAGGATCCCGCCCCGGACACTCCATACGGCTCCGGCACGCTCCGGTGTGCCTGCGATACAGCAGTCCAGGGCTCCGTTTGCCAGGGCTGCTTCCGCTGCTGCCTCTACTGCGCTGTCAAGTTCCTGCTTACTGGAAGCATCATACATAACGATCAGCACTGCTTCTCCTTGTTTTACTGGGAACATTTTGTTCAGATTACGTTCTACGATATCGATCAGTTCTCTTTCCAGAAACTCGATGGCTGTTGGCACAAACGGCAGCTCCAGAACCTTCGGGACCATGTCTGCACATTCCTCAAGACTCCTGAACGGCATTACAAGAGTACAGGTGCAGGTCGGTGCGGGAAGAAGCTTCAGCGTTACCTGAGTCAGGATACATAAGGTTCCCTCTGAGCCGATCACCAGATCTTTTACATCATATCCCGTTGTGTTCTTCACAACGTTGGATGAAAAATTCATGATGGAACCATCCGGCATAACTGCCTCGATACAGCGGACGAAATCCCTGGTCAGTCCATATCGTACCGCCTTCATACCACCGGCATTTGTGATAACATTGCCGCCGATGGAAGCTGTTTTTTCGCCCGGATCCGGCGGATAAAAAAGTCCTCCTGCTGCAGCGGCTGCCTGGATATCGATGAGAAGTGCTCCCGGCTCCGCTGTGATGGTCTGGTTCTTTCTGTCGATCGGAAAGATCTTGTTCATGCGCATCACAGAAAGCATAATTCCACCATATTTACAGGTTGCTCCGCCTGCAAGTCCGGTTCCTGCGCCACGGCATACCACCGGGATATTTTCTTTATATGCGTAAGCCATGATGGCTGAGATCTCTTCTTTATTTAAAACCTCCACATAAAGCTCCGGAGGAAAAACTCCGTACTCCGGCATCTCATCACGATAATATTCTTTTGCGATCTCATCGCCGACCCATACACGATCTGAAGCAGTCACAGAACGGATGTAGTCAAAATCTTCTGAAGTCATTTTTTTATAGGGATATGCCATGACTTAATCCTCCTTCCGATTCTTTATCAGCTCTGTCAGCTCCGGTACAACCTGATACAGATCATCCACGATGCAGTAATCTGCAACATTAAAGATCTGTGCCTCCGAATCATTGTTGATCGCTACGATACAGTCAGATCCTGTCATGCAGGAGGTAAACTGGATAGCACCGGATACGCCGCAAGTGATGATCAGCTTCGGACGGACAGTTCTTCCGGAAAGTCCGATCTGATGTGCAACATCTCCGAATCCGTTTTCTACCATAGGGCGGGTGAAGGCAAGCTGTCCGCCAAGGGCATCTGCCAGTTCCCGGCACATTTCCACATCCTTTTCATTCCGGACACCACGGCCTGCTACTACCAGAACATCCTCTTCCTCAAGGCTCTTTACCTTATCAATGACCCTGGATGACAGAATCTTGATCCTGGAATCTGCCATTTTTTCATTTACCGGACATACGACCACCTGACCATGCGGGTTTTTTATTTTTTCTGCCTTGTCCATAACCTTATAACGGACCGTGGCAAACTGTGGCCGTGATTTGGTGATGCCGATCTGAGCCATGATATTTCCGCCGAAAGCCGGTCTGATCTGGATCATATCGGTGTTGGAACGGATATCCAGAGTTGTGCAGTCTGCAGTCAGTCCCGTATGGAATCTGGTGGAAAGCCTCGGTGCAAGGGAACGCCCCAGCGCAGTAGCTCCGATCAGCACAGAGCTTGGTTTGTTTGCTGCGATACAGTCTGCAACTGCGTCTGTATAACAGTCTGCGCGGAAGCCTTCGAAGCCTTCATTCTCATATACGTACACATTGTCTACGCCATACGGCAGAAGCTTTTCCGCATTTTCCTTTGTTCCTTTTCCTCCGACGATCACACAGTTAACCTGATAACCGACTTTGACAGCCATCTTTCTCGCTTCTCCGATCAGCTCAAAGGTAACCGGATGAATCTCTCCTCTCTCCTGCTCCACATAGATAAGAAAGTTTTTCCATTTATCCTTGTCAAAGGATTTCGCCTTCTGCTCAAACCGGATAGCTTTCTCCGGGCAGTTACGAACACAAAGCCCACACATACGACAGGCATCGCCTACAACAATTCCATTTCCCTCTATGGTGAGGGCCCCAAAAGGACATTTCTCCACGCATACTCCGCAGAGTACGCATTTGTTTATATCAAATTTTAAAAATTCCATGTTCCGCTTCCCCCTATATGATCTTCTTTCCGGTCAGGAGAGCAACAAGCTTGTCTGCCTTTTCCTTTGCAGTTCCTTCCAGATAAACCTGTTTTTCACTTTCCTCCGGCGCAAACATTTTTTCCACAGAGGTGGGGGAACCGATCAGTCCGTAACGGCTCAGATCCTGATCCGGCATATCTTCAAAGCTTAAGATCCGTACCGGACGGTCTGCAGTTGCCTTCTTTAACAAATAGGATGGCAGACGTGGCACGCAGGTATCCTTATCAATAGTCAGCAGACATGGATACGGAATCTCGGAAACCTGAGAAACACTGACAAGATCCTGACGGACCTGAATGCTTTTTTCATTAACGTCCATGATCTCAGCTACCCATGCAGCATGTGGGATGGTCAGATGCTCTGCAATGGCCGGACCAACCTGGGCTGTGTCACCATCTGTGGTCTGTCTTCCGCAGATGATCAGATCTGCACCGCCGATCACCTGGATTCCCTGTGCTAACGCATAAGAGGTTGCCAGAACATCCGCTCCCGCAAATTTTCGGTCTGAAAGAATCACGCCCTCATCAGCACCCATGGTATAAGCATCCCGGATCATCTCTTCCGCCTGAGGCGGTCCCATAGTAAGAACGGTTACAGTTCCGCCTGTTTTTTCCCGGATCGCAAGGGCTGTTTCCAATGCAAACAGATCATATGGATTAGTCCTTGTCTCACCGGACATTCGTTTCATGGCACCGGTTTCCGGATCGATATCAACCTTGGAAGTTGCCGGTACCTGCTTCATACATACAACGATCTTCATTTTCTATCTTCTTTCCTGTATTTTCACTTTTATTTTTTGCTTTAAAACGTTAAACAACTGTATAAGTATAGCATTAACGTGGTATAAAGTCGAGAGGATTTTGGTAAATTCTGCACAAAAAAGCATTGAAAAAACTTTTAAGCATGCTATAATTACTCTCCGTTATCAAATAAAGCAGACATATGAATCTTTACAATATCACATCGATCAAGGAGCATATATGTAATGGAAGACATCCGTGCAATCTACAGAATTTTCAACAATCTAAAATATGAAATGGAAAATAATGGATGGGTCTATCAGTGGCATTTAGGCGATGAACCTATAAAAGTAACTCATAAATTTAACCCTCCTGTAACACCTGAAGAATTTCAGCTGTTTGAAAAATATTTTCCCAATATGAAACTTCCTGCCTCATACAAAGCTTTTTTATCCTGCTCAAATGGCATGGAACTTTTTTGCGGAGAGGAAGGCAGTTCTTTAGTCAGCTGTACCATTTATTCTTTAAAAAGAGCGCTCAAAGAAAAGGAATCTTGGAATAGTACGCCTATTTTATCTGATCCGGAGTTTACATATCATCTTCCTGTTCTTTGCTTACAGGACATCGGCGATATAACCATGGATCTTCAGGCTGTATCAGAAGGCAGAGACGATTACCTATGCTATCCAGCTCCAGATACTGATCGTTTTAATATCCCTTTTAATGAATGGCTGGAAAGATATATCGTATGCCAGGGGCATGAATTCTGGTATTTCTTGAATCCATAAAACAGAAATTTTATGAATATTTTTCGTAAAAATACCCCGGAAACCTTACGGTTCCGGGGTATCTTACGTTTGGACACAATATACCTTGCGGTACTCAATATATATTAAATTAGGATGTTATACTAATTAAGGATTACTCGATAACTGTAGCAACACGTCCTGATCCTACAGTACGTCCACCCTCGCGATACTTTAATCCCGTTTTACCTCATATTTTTTATGGTTTTCTATCCAAAATACAGTGAAAAACGGCTGATTTGCACCATCTATTTTTATTTGCCTGATTTCTTGGCACCGTTTTGGCACCGGAATCCCTGGTCGAAAAGATTCTTTTCTACAGTTGCCCTACTCTCATCTGTCAACTTCATATTGCGCCGACAGTTTCAGACGGTTATAATCAGAACATGGGTGCTACCATAACGGTAAACGGTTAGTCCTTCTCCAGAGGGTTGCAGAGTGCCAGTGGCACTCGTTTTGCAACGACCGAAGTGAAACGGAGACCTGTGACCTTCTGATTACATAGAAACCTGTAAAGGAATCCAATGGAAAGAAGAACTAAGCCAATGAGTATTGTTGACTTCATAGCAGTAGTGAGCTTCGGCTTAACCTGCTTTAGTATCAGATATACATTAGGCAAAGATAATCATAAACCACAAAAATAACCGCCCTGTCTGCAAACTAAGCGGTTATCTTTGATAGATATTCTAAATAGTAAAACGGACTAACCGTCTATCGGTAGCACTCTTTTTTCTATAAGCATATTATCACGCATCTGTAAGAATGTCAAAAAGTTCTTTTTCCATAGTATGTAATACGAATTTGAAAATACTTATAAGCCGAAAAAATACACCAGTACCAGCTTGATCACAGCAGCTCCACCAAAAGCAACAACTGCAGTTACAACTAATTGCATAGGTTTTGGGAAATTTTCGAACACAAAAACTTTCCTACTCTTGCTCCGCACCTTGCTTAAAGATCCTGTCGTAAATGCTGCCATCATTATGACTGACACAGATACCAAGGTCTCACAATAGCCGGCAAGCTTTCCTAACACATCATTATACATATATGCACCTGTTTCATGCAGAATCCAGTATAGAACCAATGCACAAACTCCCATGACACTTTGGAGCTTCATTTCCTTAAAAATCTTCTCTTTCTCTGTAGTTGCATAATCTGACATTGTTTTAGCAATTTTTCTTTCTTCTTCGTTCATCATCTCGCTTTTCCTTTCTCCACTGATAATCTCAGGAATGCTGATATCATAATAATCTGCAATATCCACAAGAATACTGATATCCGGCATATTGTTTCCGGTTTCCCATCTGGATACGGTCCTTCCAGAGACATTTAATATTTCTGCCAACTGCTCCTGTGTAATGCCTTTTTCTTTGCGAAGTTTTTTTAAAAAATTCCCGATTTTTACTTGGTCCACCTCAACTCCTCCTTTCATCATCAAATATAGAATCTGTTATCTGCAAATAACACGACACAAAGCGAGAAATGTCGTATTTTCACTAATAGACACAGTTGTCTATGCGTTTTTCATTTTTTCAATTATACAAACTAGAATTTATCGTCTTGTTCCATTCTTATCAAAATTCTTTTTTAATGCTATTTCTGTTGGGAGAATAGACCCAATTAAAGGAATAAGTTGAACACCACAGATAATTCCTCCTATACTCCCAACACAATCTTCATTTTTTCCAATCACTAAAAGCATGAATATTACTGTTATCGGCAACATAACCATTCCACAGACATACCAGACTTTACCACAATATTTATGAGCAAATTCCCATGTGTCTTTGTTCTTCATAGACATCGAAGTCCGATATCCAAATACTGAATTTATTTCCTTTGGAGCCTTTTTCGTAAAATATCTTCCAAAACCAATCATCGTAAATGGAAGAAGCAAATCCATAATCAACATAAAAATCCAAAACCCCATTGTAAACCTCCTTTACTACAACTTCCGATTTATCTCTTACATTTTATCATATTCTATCCCAAAACTCTATTCTTAGATTGCCAAAGAGCAGCCTTCCGACTGCCCTTTCTGCTCACATATACACGCTCTCTTTCAACACAATTTCCTCCGCACATGCCTTTATATTATTTATCAATCCAACCCATTTCATCAGATCCTGCATTTTCAGTTGTTCCGTCACACCTTGTTTTTCCTCAATCTGCTTTACCAGGGTTTCCACATGCTCTCTGGTCTCCTGATCGACTCGGTTCAGATGTGCCGTCAGCTCCCCAGTCATCAATAAATACTGGTATCGTGCCGGTCTATACTCTTTCAGGAACTGTTTCCGCAACATTCCGTATTTACCATATGTCGGTTCTCCCTCATTCACTGCCAGATCTGGCAGGTAATAGTCTCCATGCAGTATGTAACTTAATCCATTGCTTTCATCATAAATGTGCTTTTTCATCATCTTATCTCTCCATTCCTCTGTTTTTTATTTTATTTTTCTTACGCTGCTGATTCTCCATCTCGCTCTTTCTGGCTCCCCAGGCAAGTCTTTCGTGAATACTTCCTGTTGGCATTTGCTCCATTTGTCGCTTTTCTTCTAATGCCTTCTGCTCCTGTATATCCTGTTGTACCGCATCATCTACAGCATTTTCTCCAAGAACACGCACTACCCGGTCATATCTATCAGAAACATCCTGCAATTGTTGTTTTTCATCAAATAACTGCTCTTTTTCTTCACGCACTGTATCTAGCTCTCTTTGTATTTGGTTATATGCTTGCTTTGTTTTCTGATATTTGTGTTTCCATTTTTCTACTTCTTCGGCAAGTTCTTTAACCTGTGCAGCCATCGCAGCAATTTTATTTTTCACCTGAGTAAACAGTGGTTTTATTTTCTTATCCCGGTAAGTTGTTGCACGTTCCAATGCACCAGCTTCTGGAAGTAGAGTTTTCACTGTTCCATATTCCTTTATTTCTTTGCTGACATTATCCATTACCGGCTGTAACCGTTCTCTGCGTTCTTCCAGGCTATGCAGATCTTTCTCGGCTTTTTCCGCACGCTTCTCAGCTTCCTCTTTATCTTTAACTGCCTGCTCCTTGTCATCTTTTAAAAGCTGGATATTGTAGAAACAATCCGTCTGAAACTACAATATCATCGTGATCCAGAACGTGCTGAACAGATCAAACAGATCAAAGGCTGGTAAAAAAATTACTCCTGTGAATAGCAAACATTCGCAGGAGTTTCTTTTTGGCACCGTTTTGGCACCGCAAGCCTTATTTTTCAATTTTAAATTTATCCGTATTTCATCTTGCTGATAAATTTACGAACAATTCTTTTCTTAGAGTACAGAAAAACCCCGGAAACCTTGCGGTTCCGGGGTATCTTACGTTTGGACACAATGTACCTTGCGGTACTCAATATATATTAAATTAGGATGTTATACTAATTAACGATTACTCGATAACTGTAGCAACACGTCCTGATCCTACAGTACGTCCACCTTCACGATATCAGACCGGTGTATTGCGGTATACGAATAGTGATTTTTTATGTGATTTGTGTGGAAAAATCCGGATTTTCCGTTGTGTCCGTGTGGTTTTCCGGAATTTTTGTTATCATGGTGTTATCACTGTATTTTTAGTTTTTCTGGCATATTTTTTCTTACATTCGTAATCTCTTTATTTAAATCTTTTATATATTCTTTACACACATCTATATATAATCCTGTTTTATATTCTGGTTTTTCCAAAAACTGTAATTCAATTGGATACTTTGTAATCTCCGTAAGTAACTTTACAAATATACTTTTCAAATTATTTTGACTCTCATCATCATTAAGACATACTTCTGCAACTTCTTCAAAGCCAAATACTAAATAATCTTTATTTTCTCTTTTCTCCAAATGTACATTAATCACTTTGCTTTCCTGATTCATAAATATCCTTCCTATCATAAAATGCATTTTTACCGCCCTCAAGAGTATGCATACTTTCTTGAGTCCAGTTTTTAGTGTCTGTTTCATCATTTATATTTCTAAGTTCATCATAAAAAGGATTACCAATATACGTTTTATATACTCCATTCTCATGAGTTCTTAGTATACTAATATACGTAAGTGTGCCAACTGCAATATTAGCATTATGTGTTGCTATAATTACTGTTTTTCTCCGTTTTGCAAGATCAGTTAAGTGTTTGCTGTTTACACTTCGGACAGTAGAGTGGAAAGTTCTTTAATTCGGTATCTTCTTGCATTATCGTTCGGGTTTTATTTCCACAGATAGGACATAGAACCCATTTTATAGTTTCCATATTTTTCTCAATCCTTACTTCTAAATATTATCCTACTAAATTTATAAAATTTATCGCAACGGTTTTTAAGTTTTTGCTTCTTGATTACTTAACGGCGGAAAAAGAATGTTTTCACATAGGGCTGTTGTTTACATGTCATTTTTTTGTTTTTTTAATTCTATACCCACCAGTACAACAGATAGCATAAACGCTGAAAAATCAGCAACAGGTCCCGCAAGCAATACTCCCATAATTCCGAAACGAAGCGGGAGCAGCAGGGTAAGCGGAATCAACACAAAGGTCTGCCTTGTTAATGCCAACAGAGCACCTTTTAACGATTTTCCTATTGCGGTAAAAAAACTGGAAGAAAGCAACTGCACACCATTTACCAACACCATGAAAAGATAGGTACGCATGAACAAAACAGCAAATTCAAAATACAGCTCGTCCCCATCTCCGAATAGCGAAATGATAGATTGCGGGAAAAATTGAAATGCGATGAAAGCAATTGTGGAAACAACAAGGTTCCATTTTACCGCAAGCAGGTAAGCCTCCCGTACACGATGGTATTGCCTTGCCCCATAGTTGAAGCCGATAATCGGCTGTGTTCCCTGCGAGATTCCTACAACAATCGCAAGGATTATGGCATTTGTTTTCATAACGATTCCGCAAGCAGCTAATGGAATATCTGTTCCATATTTTGTTAATGCGCCGTAATAAGTCAACGAATTGTACTGAATGATTTGAATCACGGTAACTGCAATCTGGTTTGAGCTGCTGCTGATTCCCATGCTGCAAATTTTCATACTTTCTTTGATGTCCAATAAAAACGACTCTTTTTCAAAATGGATTGTTTGGAAACGCCATAGATAACGGAGTGCGAGTATGAAGGAAAAAATTTGCCCAATAACTGTTGCCCAAGCTGCGCCGGCAATCCCCCAATCGCAAGCAAAAATAAAAATAGGGTCAAGAATGGTATTGATAATAGCTCCCATAACCATGCAAACCATTGAATACTTTGGTTTTCCATCTGCTCGAATCAAATTGCTCATACCATTCGTTACAATAAGAAACGGCATTCCAATCAATGTTATGCTGGCATACTGCTTTGCATATGGAAATACATCTGTCGTTGCCCCAAATGCCTTTAGGAGCAAAGACAGAAAAGCTTCACCAACCAATAAATAAATAATTCCGAAAATCCCCATCAGAACAATACCATTTCCCGCTGCTTTGGCGGCAGCTTTCGGCTCTTTGCGTCCAAGACAGAGGGAAACACGGGAAGCACTGCCAATTCCAACCAGCAGTGCAATAGCAAGGCAGATGGTAGAGAACGGGTAGGCAACATTGGTTGCTGCATTTCCCAGATAACCGACCCCTTGACCAATAAAAATCTGATCCACAATATTGTAGATTGAGCCGACAAGAGACGCCACAATACTGGGAACAGCAAAATTTTTCAACAGCTTTGAAATTTTTTCATAGCCTAGGGGATTCTCAGTCATTAAATTCATCCCCCTTTCTTTCTATACGGAGTTCCGCTGTAATATTTTCACCTGCCTGAATCAGCAAATCAATAAAGAGGTTTTTATCAGATTCCCTGAAGCCTTGCAATAAAAGAGCTTCTGTCTTTTCACATACCGTCTGTACCTCATCAATTACAGACAGCGCACGTTCCGTAGGATACAGCTTACACGTCCGCTTATCCTTATCATTTGGGGAACGCATAATCATTCCCTGCTTTTCTAATGCCGCAACTGTCCGTACAATATTGCTCGAATGAACATAAAACATATCCATTAAAGAATCCTGTAAAATGCCAGGCGAACGACAGATTTTAATCAAAAACATATATTGGCTGTTGTTGATTCCAAAGGGGGCAAGCTGTTTATCCAAATAGATTTTGTAAAATCGGTCTGTTACTGAAAGCCATTTTAATAGTTTCATAGATATATTCCTCCTAACCACCAGTATTATAATACAATATGCGTGCGCACGCAATTACTTTTAACATTATATCTGCCGCTTTGTCCTCCTAAACACAAATCAATTCTACATCTATAATCTCTACTGCTCTGCTACGAATATTATTCATTTTCCTAACCCATTCCATCTGATCCTGCATCTTCAGTTTTTCTGTCACGCCCCACTGCTCAGCCATCTGTTCCACCAGCATTTCAACTTTTTCTCTCGCTTCTTTATCGACCTGATTCAAATGCTCCGTCAATTTCCCGGTAAGTACCAGATACTGATACCTTGCACTCCTGTGTTCCTTTAGAAACTGTTTTCGCATTATTCCATATTTCCCATATGTGGGTTCTCCCTCATTGATTTCCAGATCCGGCAGATAATAATCTCCATGCAGTGTGTAGTTCAGTCCGTTCTTTTCATCATAAATCTGTTTCTTCATATTCTTACAACTCCATTTCTCTGTATTTTGTTTTGTTCTTTTTTATTTTGTTATCATTCTGTTATCACAAACGGTTGTCAGGACTCTCTCCCGGCAACCGCTTTTCTATACTGTTCGTTATTCTTTTCTACTCTTTTATATATTTTCAGGCAACAGAAAAACCCCGGAAACCTTACGGTTCCGGGGTATCTTACGTTTGGACACAATGTACCTTGCGGTACTCTATATTTATAAATTCGTACTAGTCAGTGATTACTCGATGATTGTAGCAACACGTCCTGATCCTACAGTACGTCCACCCTCGCGGATAGCGAATGTAAGACCCTGGCTCATAGCGATCGGATGAATCAGCTCGATTGTCATCTCGATGTTATCTCCAGGCATGCACATCTCTGTTCCCTCTGGAAGGTTGCAAACACCTGTTACGTCTGTTGTTCTGAAATAGAACTGCGGACGATAGTTGTTGAAGAATGGTGTATGACGGCCACCCTCGTCTTTAGTCAGAACGTAAACCTGAGCTGTGAATTTTGTATGGCATGTAAGTGTTCCTGGTTTAGCAAGAACCTGTCCACGCTCGATCTCGTTTCTCTGAACACCACGAAGAAGTGCTCCGATGTTATCACCAGCCTGAGCCTCATCAAGAAGTTTACGGAACATCTCGATACCAGTTACAACAACTTTACGAGTCTCCTCTTTGATACCAACGATCTCAACTTCCTCAGATACGTGAAGAACACCAGCCTCAACTCTACCAGTTGCAACTGTACCACGTCCTGTGATGGAGAATACGTCCTCTACAGGCATTACGAACGGTTTATCTGTATCACGCTGTGGGTCCGGAATGTACTCATCAACAGCATCCATAAGCTCCATGATCTTGTCTCCCCATGGGCCAGCCGGATCCTCAAGAGCTTTAAGAGCAGAACCCTGGATAACCGGAATGTCATCTCCTGGGAAGTCATACTCGGAAAGAAGATCACGGATCTCCATCTCAACGAGCTCAAGAAGCTCCTCATCGTCTACCATATCACATTTGTTCATGAATACAACGATGTAAGGAACACCTACCTGACGGGAAAGAAGGATATGCTCTTTAGTCTGAGCCATAACACCGTCTGTAGCAGCAACAACAAGGATAGCACCATCCATCTGAGCTGCACCTGTGATCATGTTCTTAACGTAGTCAGCATGTCCTGGGCAGTCAACGTGTGCGTAATGTCTACGCTCTGTCTGATACTCAACGTGAGCTGTAGAAATTGTGATACCACGCTCTCTTTCCTCTGGAGCTTTATCGATATCCTCAAAGTTCTCTACTACGTTTCCTGGAACTCTCTCTGCAAGAACTTTAGTGATAGCTGCTGTTAATGTTGTTTTACCATGGTCAACGTGTCCGATGGTACCAATGTTACAATGCGGTTTTGTTCTCTCAAACTTAGCCTTTGCCATTTTAAAATGTCCTCCTTAAAACTTGGCTCTATCAAAATTAGAGCATTTTTTCAGATTTAAACTTGCTAACCTTGATTATATTGCAAACCAAGGTTATTTGCAAGCATTTTATTATTTTATATCAGATCAGTCCTTTTTGGAAAGGATCTTCTCCTGTACAGACTTCGGAACCTGCTCATATTTCTCGAAGAACATAGAGTAGTTACCACGTCCCTGTGTTCTGGAACGAAGGTCTGTAGCATATCCGAACATCTCGGAAAGCGGAACATATCCACGGATCATCTTACCGCCGCCGATATCTTCCATACCCTCGATACGTCCACGACGGGAGTTGATATCACCGATAACGTCACCCATGTAATCCTCTGGTGTAGTAACTTCGACCTTCATGATTGGCTCAAGAAGAACCGGAGCTGCTTTCTGCATAGCATCCTTGAATGCAAGAGAACCTGCAATGTGGAATGCCATCTCAGAAGAATCGACTTCATGGTAAGAACCATCGTATACATTTGCATGTACACCAACTACCGGGAATCCTCCGAGGATACCAGCTTTCATAGCTTCCTCGATACCTTCGCCAACTGCCGGGATGTATTCCTTCGGAATAGCACCACCAACAACTGTGGACTCGAACTTGTACAGCTCTTCTCCGTTGGCATCCATAGGCTCGAATTTAACTTTACAGTGACCATACTGTCCACGACCACCAGACTGTTTAGCATACTTGCTGTCTACATCAACAGATTTGGTGATTGTCTCTTTGTAAGCAACCTGAGGTGCACCAACGTTAGCCTCAACCTTGAACTCACGAAGAAGACGGTCAACGATGATATCCAGGTGAAGCTCACCCATACCAGCGATAATGGTCTGTCCTGTTTCCTGATCTGTATGAGCACGGAATGTCGGGTCCTCCTCAGCAAGCTTAGCAAGTGCCTCACCAAGTTTGCCCTGTCCAGCTTTTGTCTTAGGCTCGATAGCGAGCTCGATAACTGGCTCCGGGAACTCCATGGACTCAAGGATTACCGGATGCTGCTCGTCACAGATTGTATCACCTGTTGTAGTGAATTTGAATCCGATCGCTGCAGCGATATCACCGGAGTAAACCTTATCCAGCTCCATACGTTTGTTAGCGTGCATCTGAAGGATACGTCCAACACGCTCTTTTTTATCTTTTGTGGCATTCAGTACATAAGAACCGGAGTTCATTGTTCCTGAATAAACACGGAAATAAGCAAGTTTTCCTACAAATGGGTCAGTCATGATCTTGAATGCAAGAGCGGAGAATGGCTCATCATCAGATGAATGTCTCTCAACTTCGTTGCCGTCAAGGTCAACACCCTTGATAGCCGGGATATCTGTAGGAGCCGGCATGTACTCAAGGATTGCATCCAGAAGTTTCTGAACACCTTTGTTTCTGTAAGCGGAACCGCAGCAAACCGGTACTGCTGTACACTCACAGGTAGCTTTTCTGAGGACAGCTTTCAGTCTGTCTACAGAAGGCTCTTCTCCCTCAAGGTACTCCATCATGAGGTCATCATCCAGCTCGCAGATCTTCTCGATCAGCTCTGTATGATAAAGCTCAGCATCTTCCTTCATATCCTCAGGAATATCTGTGATGGAAATGTCATCACCCTTCTCATCATTGTAGATGTAAGCTTTCATCTCGAAAAGATCGATGATTCCTTTGAACTCATCCTCTTTTCCGATTGGAAGCTGCAGGCAGATAGCGTTTTTACCAAGACGAGTCTTGATCTGCTCTACTGCACCGTAGAAGTTTGCACCAAGGATATCCATCTTGTTGATGAATGCCATACGAGGTACATTGTAGGTATCAGCCTGACGCCATACGTTCTCAGACTGTGGCTCAACACCACCCTTAGCACAGAAAACGCCGACAGCACCATCAAGTACACGAAGGGAACGCTCAACCTCAACAGTGAAGTCTACGTGTCCTGGTGTATCAATGATGTTGATACGATGCTCAAGAGCACCTGGCTTTGGCTTGCAGTTCTCCTCAAGAGTCCAGTGACATGTTGTAGCTGCGGATGTGATTGTGATACCACGCTCCTGCTCCTGCTCCATCCAGTCCATTGTCGCTGTACCTTCATGAGTATCACCGATCTTGTAGTTAACACCTGTATAATAAAGAATACGCTCTGTAAGAGTTGTTTTACCAGCATCGATATGCGCCATGATACCGATATTTCTGGTTCTCTCTAATGGATATTCTCTTCCTTCTTTTCCAGCCAATGAATTTTCCTCCTCGAATTAGAAGCGATAGTGAGCAAATGCTTTATTTGCCTCAGCCATCTTGTGCATGTCTTCTTTTCTCTTAACGGATGCACCTGTGTTGTTCATTGCGTCCAGAAGCTCATTAGCCAGTCTTTCTTCCATTGTCTTCTCGCCTCTCTTACGTGAGAACATTGTAAGCCAACGAAGAGCAAGTGCCTGACGTCTGTCTGCTCTTACCTCGATCGGAACCTGATAAGTAGCACCACCGATACGTCTTGCTTTTACCTCGAGAACTGGCATGATGTTGTTCATAGCCTCTTCAAATACTTCAATTGCTGGTTTACCAGCTTTTTCCTCTACTCTGGCAAATGCGCCGTATACAATTTTCTGAGCAACACCTTTCTTACCGTCTAACATGATGTTATTGATAAGTTTGGTAACCACTTTGTTATTGTACATCGGGTCAGCCAGAACGTCTCTTTTCTGAGTATGTCCTTTACGTGGCACGTTACTTCCCTCCTTAATCATATTGATTATATCATCGGTACTCACGCAGTAAAACTATTGCATGTTCGCACTGGTAAGGTCCTATATTTAACCCGCAACCGACAGGGTATATGGAATACCGTACAAATCCTTATAGTCTTCCGCTGTAATACATTAGATGAATAATATCTTTGTAATCCTCCTGATTATCTGCAATCAGGAAGCGGCGTAGATTTCTGATCTACTTAAATTATTTTTTAGCTTTAGGTCTCTTAGCTCCGTATTTGGAACGAGCCTGTTTTCTGTTAGCGACACCTGCGGTATCAAGAGTACCTCTGATGATGTGGTATCTTGTACCAGGTAAGTCCTTAACTCTTCCTCCACGGATAAGAACAACGCTATGCTCCTGAAGGTTGTGACCCTCTCCTGGAATATAACTTGTTACCTCGATACCGTTGGAAAGACGAACTCTGGCGATCTTTCTAAGAGCTGAGTTAGGCTTTTTAGGAGTAGCTGTTTTAACAGCAGTACAAACACCACGTTTCTGTGGAGCAGCCTGATCAACTGCTTTCTTTCTTAAAGAGTTGTATGTTTTCTGCAGAGCCGGTGCTGTAGATTTCTTAACAGCTGTCTGACGGCCCTTTCTTACTAACTGGTTGAATGTTGGCATTCCATTTCACCTCCCGATTTATTTCTCCATGGGCTTTCCCATGGGGCCTTGCGGTTGCTATTTACAAATTACGGCATGCGAAAATATAACGTTTCATTCGCACGCTTGCTCATTATAGACCGTAAATACAGAGCTTGTCAAGGTGTTTTATAAAGAATTTTTGCTGATTTTACAGGGGTTTAACGCAGTTTTCTTCATAGATGTCACAACCCTGCGAAAATGGAAGTTTTACTTCCACGGTCTGGCCTTTTCTGTCCAGCCATGTTCCTTCCAGTAAGCCACATCCACTTCATTCCAGCCGCTCTTTACAAGCTTACGCATAACCTCGAAGTAAGCTTTTGTTTTCAGCCCTGGTTTCACATGGCCATAATTCCTGCGGATCTTTTCTGCCAGCTTATCTGCCAGCATTTTTCCTATATGATAGGTAGAACCTTTGTGATTCTGTCCGTTTATCATGGCAATTTTCATATTTTACACTCCCCATTTCTCCTTTTATATCGTTGTCTGTTATTTACCTGTTTCTGAATTTTCGGGCAAAGCAGATCGCTCCCAGTATTCCCACCATTAATATAGAAAGAACTGCTCCTGTTTTCAATCCCGGAGTTTGATATTTCATGGTAATTATATGCGTTCCCTGTGAAAGTTTCACGCCGGTAAGTCCCTGAATACTTTTTACATCGGCTTTTTCTCCGTCCACATAAACCTTCATATCCGGGTCATAGAATACGCTGAGCATAAGAATTCCGTCTTTTTTTACAGATATACTGCCTTTTCCATCCTTCAGATCCATTTGCTGAGAAGAAAGTTCTTCATAAATGGAATCCAGTTCAGATTCCTGGTATGTTCCCAGAACAGCCTCGTGCATACCGGTACCCGTAGTTATCTGCACAATGGTATCCACATTATAAGTTCCCAGATCCAGAAAATTATTATTCCAATAATCAGACTTCTGCTCCTGTCCATTAATCGTCACTGTATCCGGTTCTGTTCCCGGAATATAAAGATATCCATGTTCTCCTTTTTTCAGATGGATATTAAAAGTTGTGTTTCCAATCAGGGCAGTATCAGAATTGACTGTCTGCATTTTGTACAGTCTTTTTCCTACAATACCACTGAGCAGACGGTTCTGAACTTCAAGCGGGTCTGTTCCTTCCATTGCATAATCCAGCACAGAATCGCTGACCATATATCCGGATCGCAGAGCCCGTGGATTTTCATACAGGTCAAATGACTGGCTTTCTGCAATCTTTTTATAAGCAGTATGAAGGGTTCTTGTATTCCTGCAAAACAGATATCGTATCCCCAGAAGCATATCCATCACTTCCGTAGATCCTGCATACTGAAAACGATTTTCCAGATTTTCAAACCCCATGTTCTTCACAAAATTCCACATTTCCTCTGTATTGGTGGAAGAATACATGGACATCCCGTTCAGCTGATACAGTATTTCTTCATTTCTCACAAGGGGATTTACGATCGCAGTGCGGTAATCCACCTGATCCACGCCGGCAGACTCCAGTAATCCACCAATCTCCTGCTCACTTTCCACATAAATATCGCGATTTGCAGTTCCGTTATCTGTAATGCTGACAATTCCGTGAATTCCTGTCTCAGCCAGGATCAAAACAGCCAGTACCCCTCCACAGATTTTTCGGATTTCCACACAGCCAAACGGATGTCTTGAAAGTTTTCCACAAAAATAATTTCCCGTCCACACTGTAAGAAACATTCCCGCAAGAATCCCTTCTGTAAGCAGAACCTCTCCTGCTTTTCCACTTTTAATCCCCACAACCATGCAGAATATTTCCACCGCAGCAAATCCCGCGAACAGCCGCTTTTCACTCACCTTCTCTGTTTTCCCCCACGCATCGCAGGACATCCTCAGAAGCAGAAAGATCAGGATAAAAGCAAAACGGTTGGGGATTCCCACCGGTTTATGCATTCCATGAAGCAGAAGATTTAACGCTGTGATATGAAAACCCGCAAAGTAAAAAATGACCAACGCTCCCGTCATGATCTTTTCCACGGTACGGATTTCTTTGTTCAGAAAATACATCCCTGCAAAAAGCAGCACTGCACAGCCACAGTAAAGATTCACATCTCCCTGTTCGCTGGATTTCACAAAAGACAGGGAATCCTCCATCAGCGCTCCCAGCTGCTTCCAGATATCTCCGTAAACACCGGCAAGCCCTGTTCCAGCTTCCTCTGCTGCTGCAGTCCTGGATACAGCCACAATGCCAGGAATCAGAGTAATTCCCGCAAGACATGCACTGGCAATGGAAGACCCGGCAAATTTCAGCAGAGAATGCAATATTTTCTCCGGCCGCTGGTCAGATTTTATGATAGCCAGATTTGCCAGATAATAGAGAGCCGAAAAGGTACATAACATAAATCCCATATAATAACTGGTTAAAATACAGCACCCAAGCACCAGGCAATACCCGTACCATTTTCCGGTATATACCAGCTGCTCGATAAAGTATGCCAATACCGGAAGAAGTATGATACAGTCCAGCCACATTACGTTACTGTAGTATCCCATAAGAAAATTTGACAACGCATACATGCATCCAAGAGAAACCGCCATACTCCCTCTGCCTGGATATTTTTTCCCGGAATACCAGGCCATGGACACGCTGCAAAGCCCAACCTTGATCAGGATCACAGCTGTTACTGCATCATTTACATACATGAATTTCATAAACAGCAGCACAAGAAGGCTGAACGGACTGCTGAGATAATAACAGAACAGGCCGTAAAAATCATAACCCATGGAATGTGTGGAATACGTCCACCCTGCGCCTTTTTCCAGCTGGCTTAAAAGTTCCTTATAAAAGGCTGTATACTGATGAACACCATCAACAACAAGCGCCGAATTTTCCCCAAAAGGATAAACTCCTTTCATTGCAAAACCTGCCGCAAATATCATCACAGGAAACAGAAAGGCCAGGATATAGACCCAACTGCTGTTCTTTCGCCTGATGTTTTTTCCCACACTTTGTTTTTTTATCAATCTCATCATTTTTTCCTCTTCTGTCTGATTCTTTTCCGTCGGATTTTGAGTTCTGCCAGAAATAAACAGTTTCGGCTTTTTCGCTGAAGCAGATATTCGTATTTCGATTTGCCATATTTTTATGATTCTGTCATTTCTCACAGACCTGATTATAACACGCTTCATAATGTATCATGTTTTTGTGAAATTACTGCGAATTTTTTCAGGATCAAAGAAAAAAGCTGCCACATCATTGGAGACACAGAAAACTCCGCTGATGTAACAGCTTTCTTCGAAAGAATCTGTGTACGCTGATCCACAGATCCCTTCATGGGTGTAATTATTAACTTTATGTGATGAGTTTTTTTAGTTCCGGGCCTGTATGATATAGGATATTCACATATCCTGAGGTGGCTGTTTACAGGTTAAGAACTATTATGGCTATATGATAGCATGACCATATACATTTGTAAAATTAATATTTAATGTTTATAATATAGAACTTTTTAATATTGATCCGATGGGCACAACATTGCTGTCCGGATAAAATTCTGCTTTTATAAAACTGTGTATCCTCTGGACTTCAGGCAGGCTCTTACTTCCATGGTGTCCTCGGTATGGAATACCATGATCGGTTTTCCGGAATCACGATTAAAAGAGAGATACAGATAATCCACGCTCACGTTGCTGTCCTTCAGTGTAAGAAGCAGATCATTCAGATTTCCGGTTTTATCCTCAACTTCCACACCGATCACATCGATCACGTGACAGAGATATCCGGCAGCGATCAGTGCCTCCTTCGCCTTATCCGGATCAGAAACTACCATTCGCACGATTCCGTACTCTGCACTGTCATTGGTAACTGATCCCAGAATGTTGATGTCCTCATTCTTCAGGATCCCGGTAATGTTCTGCATAACACCTTTTTTATTTTCTGCATAGATAGATAACTGTTTCAGCATAATAAAATCCTCTCTTTCCTCTGAAATGTGTTTTGCTGTTTTATCATATGGTAAATCTTCGCACATCTCACCTTGTATGTCAACCGAAGTAATTCAGGGAAGAGCCCGGACATTTTCATTTCATTTTACTTCACGTTCATAAACACAGGTACTTTATGACCAACATTCCCCCGGTCAAAAACTTCACCGCATATGTGCATGCAGATATTTTTCCCGTGTAGCAAGCCCACCCCGGATATGTCGTTCCCGCTTGTTCACATCAAGAACTTTCCTCACCTCAACGGCCAGTGCCGGGTTGATCACTTTCAGCCGTTCCACGCAATCTTTATGTTTGGTTGTCACTAATTAGAACGGTTTCATCTAAGCCTAAATCACCGAAGATTCGTAAGTAAATATCTACGTTACCATCCTTGTCTACTTCAATTTTCTGGATAATCCGTTTAAGCTGTGCATTGGTCATCTGGTGAACATCGGAAATATCTTCAATCTCTTTAAACGTGCGATTCAAGATTATTTCCAGTTGTTCACCTTTTGTCAGGTGATAAGCAACCATTTTCAACTCATTCTCCAGACGCTCGATTTCCTGTTTTGTGCCGCCGATTTTTTCATTCAGTTCCTCACGTGTAATGAGGTCATCGGTGTACATATCCATGTATTTCTGACGCATTTTTTGAAGCTTGTGAAGCTGTGCGTTCAATTCCTTTTCGTAATTCAGGTTCTCATCCTTGGCTTTGTAAACCCTCTGGAATTCGCCTGTTACGTGACGAATTACATTTTTCTTTGCTTTCAGCAGCTCGGAAAAGTATTCGGACAGAACTTCAATCAACTCTTCCTCGTCCACTGTCTGAGCATTCGGGCAGCTATCCGCCCCACGTCCATTATGACCGGAACATACCCAGCGAATATAAGTATTCTTATAAGTACGAACAGTTCGTCGAAATGACCAGCCACATTCCTTACATTTAATCAGAGTAGAAAACAAATACTTATTGCTCTGCCGTTCCTTTGTTAATTTAAAAGTCTTGCTTCTGCACTCCAAAATCTCCTGTGCCTTTTCATACATTTCCGGCTCAATAATCCGCAGTTCCGGACGTTCTGTTACCATCCACTCCGTCTCGTCTTTTTCCGTTCTCTGTCCAGTCAGGAAGTCAGCTACTTCCTGCTTGCCGTTGATAATTTTTCCGGTATAAAGTTCATTCGTTAAAATCCGGCACGTCGCATTCTGGCTCCACTGACAATTACGCTTTGTTCGGATACCTTTCGCATTCAGCATGTTTGCAATCTTGGCGGCACCATATCCTTCTTCGATATACCATTTATAAATCTGCCTGATAACAGCTGCTTCTTCCTCGTTGATTGCCAAATTAAAGTAATCTCCAATGGTTTTATCATATCCGTACACAATATTCGGAACTCGTCCTTTTTCAGCATTCATTTTCTTGCCGAATTTCACACGCTTTGAAGTATTGGCACTTTCTTCCTGCGCCAATGCACCGAAGATTGTCAGAACAAATTCACTGTTTCCCATGCTGGTCATGTTGGCCGTCAAAAACTGTGTCTCGATTCCTAATGCTTTCAGTTTGCGGACATTCTGCAGAAGGTCTACAGTATTTCTGGCAAAGCGAGAGATGTCCTTTACTACTACCATATCAAATAGTCCATGTTCAGCATCAGCCATCATGCGTAAAAATTCTTTTCGATTTTTTATTTTCGTGCCTGAAATACCCTCATCTGCATATAATCTAACTAAGTTGTCACCAGTACGCTGGGTGTACTCAGAGAAAAATTGCTTTTGAGCTTCCAGACTGTTGAGCTGATCAGCTTTATCAGTGGAGACACGACAATAAGCAGCTATATTCATATCTAATACCTTTCTGTTATATTTAAGTCGTTCTGTTACAACTTTATTGTACCATCTAAAATATAATTGTAAATAGCAAAATAAGGAATACCCTTTCTTCAGAATATTCCTTATATGCATTACTCTTCGATAAAAAAATTTTCTAACAATAGCATAATGGATTGTTCATCAACATTACCTGGTTCTTTTAAATTTTTTTTCTTTTTATTCAATAACAAATATGTATCTGTAAAAACATCTTGTATCGTCCCAAGGCATTTATCTTTTGCTAATTTAACCATCAACTCAAGAATTACACGATCCACATAGATATGCAAATGTTCTCCTAACATTTGTATTCGTTTATGGCTTTCCCCTGCATGAACAATAGCATTTCTAAGCCTATATAAGCGATAAAGATGCCATTCAATTCTTTGACAATACTTTTCGGAAAGATGCCATAATTTTTCGCGATTTTCTCTTTGCTCATATAAGTTATATATTTTATAACGTATATTGGGATAATACTTAAGCTCATTCGCAAAATAATCTTCTCGATATTTCTCATATTTTTCAAGAAATATAAAGCCTGCGATTTTACAAATCTCTTTATCGAATTCTGTTATATCTTTAAGCAACAAACTTACTTTTCGATTACCTAAATTATTTTTCAAATCGTCAAGTATATTAGAAAATATGCATTCGAAATAGTCATTTTGTAGAATGGAAACTATATTATCAGTAACGCTTTCAATTTTGGATTTTGAACTATCTGTAACACTTGCAACCTCCAACGCTGACCACAAATTAAGAAATGCATCATTTAAGTCTTGTTGATTTAATGCCGCATTATGCAAATCAACAATCTTATTAAGCTGAGAATAAGTTTCCTTTCCTTTTTCTTGGCATCCCAAAACAATTGTATCTATTTCAGTTTTAAAATTTTCTCGTGGCTCAGGCTTGATACTTTTATACCCAAACGCTTTTACGGGAAGAATTATTCCCTCTTGGGTATCTTGTCGAATTACCAATACGTTTTTACCTATTACACTGATATTATCATTCAAAAAAACTTCTAAATATCTCAAAAAAATTTCTAATGCAGAATACGCTCGTTTCATTGCTGAATAATTATCATATGCCTTTGTTTCCATAACCCCTATAAAGGACTTTTGCTTTCTTTTAATCTGTTTAAAGCAACCATCATCTTCAAACGAAATATGCAATCTTTCATTTAACAACTTTTGATATGGCTTTAATTTTTCATAAAAAACAAAGTACACTTTGTATTTACCAATTTCAAAATCAAACCTATTCAAAAAAATCTGTGCTTTTTTTTCTGGATCATTTATACTTTCCTCAAATATATTTCTCAGGAATCTATATATATATTCCGATGAATATCCATGCCATAGCAAAAAAGCAAGCCAAGCACGAAGTCCTTTTTCAATTTCTGTTTTACGGTTTGATTCCGACAAATTTTCTTTCAAGTATTTACAACATATTTCATAGTACTTTTTCTTTGGTATCTTATTGAATATATAATGTACCGCTGTTCTTTGATCTTTATCTAAAAATTTTGCCATCTCTTCAATAACTTCATATTTATACAACTCTCGAACAATAACGTCTGTCATTAAACTCGACTTAATCTCTTTTGCAATTATATCTAATTGATATTGCTTAATACTCCCTTTCACCACATCTTTTTCAGTATCAACATATTCTTCTAATAATGTTTGTGTATTATGAACAGGCGCTTTAACAATATCATCTGAATAATGAAACAACATTTCTTGTAGTCTTTGAACAAAAAATAAATATCCATCCTTAGTAGATGTCCAATCTTGTGTAATATATTTCATTTTTCATCCCCCTCGCATTTTTGTAAATCAATCATTTTTTTATCAAGTACCACTTTGCATACCTATTAGTTCCTGTTGTAACAACAATTCCATCCTTTTTCATTGCCTGTAACAAATTAGAAACCTTCTTCGATTTCTGTTCATCGCTAAGTACTTCTGGCAATGCTTTTTCCAGTACTTCCATTAAATCTCTTTTGCTGGCTTCTCCCATTGACTGAAGTGCTTTTATAATTAACTGCTTGCAAATATCATCATCTAACCCTTTATTTCGAACATAAGCAGCTTTCTGTCCGACAATATCTGCCACCTTGAAAGATACAAAAACATTAGGATAACGTCCTTCCACAAGACCTTTTTTCTTCAAATCCTTAAAGCTTTCTTTAGAAACTACTTCCTGTTTCTGAACTTTATCCAACAAAAATACAGTTCTCATATCTAAATCTTCATTGGAATATAAAAGCTGAGTATAATTCTTATCCAATATCTTTCCGTACACAGTCACTGTAACTCTATTAATTGTGTTCAAATCATATGTCGGCAATGGGAAGCATTTATCACGCTGTATCTGATACATCATTGGTATTCCCATTGAATTTGTATCAATCATATACAGATTTACCATTGCGTTACACAAAAACACATTTCGATAATACGGTGGTTTATATCCCGGTTCCAGTGCTTGTTCAATAGTTTCTGGTATAAAAGCCCCCTCATTGATAAATACCAGTCTGTCCTCAAATTCCTCTACGTTGATTTTTCCACGCAAGCGATAGTCCTGATGAGCAATACAGTTATTAATAATCTCTTTGATCAGCTCTGGTTCATATTGATCTACTTCATCCGGAAACAAAGTCTGCTGTCCGGCAATATAGCGATACTTTACATTTCTGATCCTGGAATATACCTTATCCACTGCCATTAACATCGGTATATCAAAATGTTCATAAGCTTTTACCGAATTATCTGCATTATAAAGTGTCCAGGTAATTCTAGGAATAAAGCCATCAAAGAAATATTTAGCCTCACTTTTTCCTAATAACAATAACGCCGTTCTGGTTATTTTTCCTTTTATTGTAATACCAGCTTTATTTAAAACCTCAATATCAGACAGTTTCTTTAAAACTTCCTGTGCTTTTTTTCGATCACTCTGACGTTTTGAGAAAAGTTCTCTTGCTCTTTTAATCGCTTCTTCATCCAAATCTTCTATGGTAGCATCTTCTACAATTTCTTTTGACCAATCCATTCCTATCTGATTTCTAAGTAGATCTACTTTATTCATCGGAAGCGGCGATACAGATTCATGCTCTCTGGCATACGCTGCCCCTTGCCATGTTGTCGGAATCCCCCTAATAGCTGGAGGAATTTGAAATGCTATCACTCGACATTTTTCCATTGTCAGTTCGTATATCTCCAGAAATGTCAATCGTTCATTGGTTCCATTTACGATTTCCTTTTTCAAACTTTGCAGACTTCCCTGTTTCCGAAATTCCGTTCCTACATATCGTTTATCATCCGAAATTCCGAAAATCAGCCACGCCTCCTGTAATCCCCGAAGATTTGCTTCATTGCTAAGTGCAGAAAAATATTTACCAATGTCATTAAACGAATAATTTGTGCGTGCTTCTTTAAATTCTACAACTTCATTTTCAAAGGATTCTATCATGCGAACAATCTTTTCTTTTAATTGGCTATCCGTATATATCATATTCTTCCGCCTTTCAAAATTTTCTATGACTAAATTCTATGACTAATCTATGACTTTCTAGAACTAATTTTAACTGATTTTCAGACAGAACACAAGCAATAGCAAAAAAATAAAAGGCATCCCACGCGCTACGCAGGACACCCTCCATCATGTTTTGGTTCATTGGGAAGCTCATCCGCTGCTTCTTGTATTGCCTGTTCCACCTTACTTGCATTTGCTTCAATCAATATCTTTAACAGATAGTCGGCGGTTACTTCCGCAGTGTTTGGATTATGGAATCGATAATTAAGTTTTCTCTTTTTCATAGCGGAATTCCCACCTCCTCCCGTATATCCTTGTCCATAACTATGAAAATGTTCTTTGAAATAGTCCTGCTAAATGTCATTCCTGTTCAACTTAAATAGATGCCAGTCAAAGGGGCATCCCTGTTGTAAACCACCGCTGTAAACAAACTCCAAAAAATCTAATTCTTTTTGTTTTTTCAGTTTTCTTTCCTCAATACCAAATTACTCTTATATATCTGTTTACTGTTTACAAATTCTACAACTCAAAGCAATAACCATAGATAAAAGCGTAAACAACACGCCAACTACCGTAAACCTGACTGGCATTTTACTGGAAGGATAACTCCATCTGCCGGGCTTCCTCCTCAGTAACCGGATGCCAGTCATTTTCATTTTTTAAGTCTTTTGCGTCTCGTTTACAGTTTTCGTTTACACATACCCACGAACGCTGTGTACCGTAATCCTTGAATCTTGTCATCGTCCCCTGTTTCCAACCCACAATGCTTGTATTCATGATTTCACAGATGCGGTCTGTCTCCGCCTTCTTCGGCTTTACATAAGGATTGTCCAGTGCCTCTTTAAAAAGCATCAATGAACAGACTTTTCTGTCTTCATGTTCATCCAGCCATGCCTGTATCATTCCGGCTTCCGTATCATCCGCCATGAACTCCTGCCGCAGTTTATCAAGCTGTGTTTCTGTTTCCTTTGAAAACGCCAGTTTAAAATTCCCATTACGGTACAACATCATTGCTTCCGCCCACACCTGATCAATATACTGTCTGGATTCCTTCTCATTTTCGAGGATATGAACCTCCATCTCTGCCCGGTTCGTCTGAACCGGAACGAATCTTCGATTTCCGGTACGGTCAAACGGCAGGAATCGCTTAATATTGGATGTTCCTCCAAATACACATTGTCTCGGACGATCAAGAGCATATACTGCATAAGAATCCCGATAAGTCTCTTTCTGCCTGCTCAGAAAGCTCTTTGTTTCCTCAATACTCTTGGAACGTGCCGTTGCAACCATTTCAGACATTTCAATCATCCAGTGACCGCGAAGCTGACAATAAACTTTTTCTGAATCCAGCTTGCCAATGTCATCAGTGAACCAGTCATCCTTTACTGCCATGAAACGAAAAAATGTAGATTTTCCCACGCCCTGACCCCCGACCAGACAGAGCATATATTCAAACTTAATTCCGGGGCGGAACGCACGGGCAATAGCTCCCAGCAAAAACATTTTCATACTTTCATAGGTCAACTCATCCACAGGTGCACCAAGAAAATGATGCAGCACATAGCGGATACGTTCCTGCCCATCCCATTGCAGACTGTTCAAATAATCCCGGACAGGGTGATATTTGTTCCGATCTGCCTGATGGACAATACTTTTCTGCACAATCTTATCCATCGTCAAACCGTAAGTCTCTTCCAAATAAAGCATAATATAGTTCAAATCCATATCTGTGAATGCCGGGCTTATCCGTTCCCACCACACGGGTTTTACAATGTCTGTCTGCTCAGTCAAAATATTGTGCCGGAATACATCTTTTAACAGAGGATCATGTTCTAAAATTAGCTTACAGTTATGCCGATTGTTTTTCACAGCACCCTTCTGTGTCATTTCCAGTTGTTCTCTGATTTCCTCTACTGTCAACTCCGTTTCCATTATATCCATTACTTCGCACAATTCCTGTCGTGTCTGTGGTGATAAAGTCTGAAATTCTCTGTTCAATCGCTGTCACCTCCTTCCCATGAGCCACCACTACGGCAACTCGTTCTTCTAATGTGCCTGATAATAATGTATCCAACAGGTACTCTGTTTCTGATATTTTTTCCAATGCCTCCATAAACAGCGGATGCCAGACATCTTCCACCTGTTTCGGAGCACACTCTTCTTTCCACTGTTTCAACAAATGCAGGTAATCTGCCAGTGCACGGAAATATCTATTTTCTGCCTGCAGATACCTCTGTTCCTGTGTTAGCTGTCGTTTGATTTGTTTTCTCTGTGGCGGGCTGTGCCCCATGTTCTCATAATGTATAGAAAAATCTCTTGCCAATTTCTCTGCCGCCTCTTTTGGTTTTAAATTGTACAAGTGTGCCGTAAAATCAATCACATCCCCATCTGCCTGACATCCGAAACAATGAAAACGCCTGTCCACTTTCATGCTTGGATTCTTGTCACGGTGAAATGGACAGACCGCCATTCCATTCTTGTTTACCCGTATTCCATAGCTTTCTGCAGCCTGCCAGGTAGTCACAGACTGTTTAACTGCTTCAAATATATTCATCCTTTTCCTCTTTTCTTTACATCACAACTCCATATCGTTCCTTCCCAATTTAGTTCTTCCTTCGTGTTCCCATCGCTCTCGGTTCTCCTGTTCCGCAGTAATTTTTGCTTTTGCCAGCCTATCCAGAATGGAACTTCTGGCTTTTTTCTTAATCTGTTCGGTATTCACCTTTTTGACTTCCGGTTTTATCAGCGTGGTCTGGATTGTTTTAACTGCTGTCTGCATAGCTTTTGTAATTTTGGTAATTACTCCGTCCAATCGACTTACAGCATAAGTTCTTTCTTTTTGGGAAGCCTTGCGCTCAGGGGAAAGCACCCACGCCTTTGACTGTTCTACCAGACGAATGTCTTCTTTATGGGTTTCCACTCTGACCTCATCCGTCACAACCTCCACAGCTTTGTCGTAAGCAATATCTGAAACTTCATCGATCAAAGCTTCTACTTCTTCAATTTTCAGAGTAAGTGTATCCAGTATTTCTGTCTGGTTTTTCATCTGTTCCTTTTGCTTAAACAGGATATAATCCTGCTTTTCAAGATAATCTCGCCCTCCATAAGACGGTTCTTCTTCCAGATGCAACCCGTATTTTCGAGTTATATCAAAAAGCATTGTCCGGCAAATAGCATCAAAAGTCTGCTTTCGATTATTATTGCGGCCTTTAGGTTTATCCGGTTTTGGAAGTGCAATCCCTAATTCTTCCAGTGCTTTTTCCTGCTGGGGACAGATTTCCCCGTACTTATTCTCACAATCAAAAACATGACGTTCATGAATGTGCGGCGTTCCTTCGTCCAAATGCAGTGCCCAGTCCAGAATATGGACATGAGAACCGAACCGATTTGTGAACTGCTTTGTAAAGTCCTGTACGACCGCAAGTAATATTTCATAGGAAACAGATTCTTCTACTGTTCCTATTTGAAAAATAGTTTCCTCTGGACAGGTTTTATTGTTCTTTAGTAAATCTTCCACAGATCGGTTACGCTCTGTATGACGGGTTCTTGCATTTCTTTCATTCTGCGCTTCTATATATTTTCCATAATGTTCCTGATAAAAAGTACATTCAATTTTCTCAAAACTGATATCCTGAGAATCTTCTTCCCTGTTCTGCATTGTGGTATAGCCACGGTAACAGTCCCAGTAAATATTTTCTCTGACTCTTCCAGCATCAATATGTTCACTGTTTTCCAAGTCGAAACGGCGATCATTATGCCTGGGATTATAAGTGCCATTTTTCCCGGAGCGTCCATTGTGTCTTGTTGCTTTCAATAATTTTCTTGCCCTCCTTTTTCACGTTTTTCCAAATTAAATAAGGCAGCGAAGCTGCAAACCTGCGTGAATTTGCGTCAGGTAATACCCAGTACGAGTAGACGCACGCATCAACTCACTGGGCAATGGCTGCCGCCCTTAACCTGCACAAAAGACTTCGCTCTCCGCTCTGCTCCAGATTTAGTTACTATTCTCTGGCACCCTTCCATTCCCCTTTGCCATCCATTCGAAAAAAGCAATTTTACTAACCTTAATTAATCTGCCGCTTCGAAATGCCGGAAAACCGGGTGTATGAACCAGTTCATAAGCCGTTACTCTGGAAATCCCCATAATCCGCTGAATATCAGCCACATCCAGTACAAGAGGCAGTTCATCATAATTGTTTAATCTCTTATTTTCACTCATGTTGTTCCTCCATTTTTGATCTCATTTTTTAGCTTCTCATTGCCGTTTTATCTTTCCTGTTTCCTGAGTCATACTGCTGTCAAGGCATACAACACGTCATCCATTCGGATGCGCTCACTTCTTTTATCGAAGGTCATGGCGGTTTATCTCAGGTTAGACGGTCATAAAGTTGTCAAAGTACACTGCATAGTACGAAATTACCATGCAATCGTATCTTATCAATCTCATCTTGACTTTTCAATACTTTCGCGATACCATAAATGTAACTAATATTATATTTTTTAAAATTACCATACTAAACAGGAGCAAATAGAAATGGCTTATCAATTTATAAGGCAAGAACCTTGCTACGACCACATCCTCTTCGTTCTGGCATTGGATAGAGACAAAATGAAGGAGCGAATTTTAATCGGAACGGAACAGCAAATCCGTTTTCGACTGGACGGAAATAAAGATAACGATGTCATATATGATATAACACGTCCTCTAGGACGTTTTCTGATAGATTTTGAATATGATAAAGAAAAGAACTGGAATATATATGGACTTGCTCCCCTACGTGATGCATTGCACACTAACCGTTGGAAACAGCCTGCACTGGAACAGACTGCTGGTGATTTTCTGGCAAAAAAATATCTCACCGGTGATCCGGTGAGAATGTATGCTACATTCCGTATTTGGAATGAA
The DNA here is from genome assembly GCF_013317245.1 of Blautia sp. MSK.20.85. NCBI lineage: Bacteria > Bacillati > Bacillota > Clostridia > Lachnospirales > Lachnospiraceae > Blautia > Blautia sp. MSK.20.85. The sequence goes on along the minus strand of NZ_JAAIUN010000021.1, from coordinate 18,116 downwards.
TATCTTGTTACAAGGGAATATCGTGACCGTAATACTGCCTGTGATCGTTTTATAGAAAAAATCCAAATTTTGACTCAGGCATTCCAAACAGAAAATGTCATGAATTTTAATTCTGATACCGGAAAACCAGAACGTTTTCATACTGGCAGTCTTTATTTCCGCAACACTCCTGCTGAAATCACTCGACTTGAACTTTGGTTTCCGGATAATAGGCGCAGAACAGAATGCGTAGCTGCCTACAGCTCTTTTTATCCGCTTATCACTTATTACTTGAATCGGCTGAATGACTGGGGCCTTTGTTTCCGTCAGTGCAAAGTCTGTGGAAAATATTTTCTGGCAAAAAACCAGCGTTATGAACTATGCAGTGATAAGTGCCGTAAAGCACAGGCACTTCAAAATAAAAGGGAATTTGATGAACGAGCCAGAGAAAATAACTATGATTTGCTTTATAAAAATGAATGCCAGAATTGGCGTAATAAAATCAATAAATCCAAAAAAACTGCTGATTTTCCGATTGAACGTCTGGAAGAAATGAAAACTGCGTTTGACCTTTTTAAGAAAGAAGCTCTGCGGCGTAAGAAAGCTGTAAAGGCAGGAACAACCAAGCCAACGGAATTCACGGACTGGCTGTATCAGCAGAGCAATATTATCTTGAAACTCAGCGAAATCTGAATCCATCCCTGTAAAGGAAAGGCAGCGAATTTACTCGCTGCCTGCCCTCTCATTAAACTTGTATCCTACACCCCAGACGGTTTGAATATATACCGGGTTGCCCGGATCATCTTCTATCTTCTCACGAATATGGCTGATATGACTCATGACAATATTGTAATCGCCAGAATAGGCTTCTTTCCAGACTACATCATAAATCTGCTCCTTACTAAATACCCTTCCTGGATTTTGTGCTAATAACTGCAGGATTTCAAACTCAGTGTAAGTTAATTCTATTTTTCTATTATCACGAACAACTTCCCTCCGTTTCAAATCAATCGCTATACCCTTATGCCTTATTTTCGATTGAAGTTGTATTTCCTGAAAAAGGAATTTTTCTCTGCCGGAATCTAACACGGAAATAACAGAATTTACCAACTCTTCCTCATCTCCCTCGAATGATACCAGCAATATTTTTCCCACTTAATCATCCTCGTTTCATTTAGCACTAACTTAATGCTTCGCCTCTGAATTATATTCCGCAAATGTTTCCGTTTCCGGATTAAATTCAGTAAATAATTCCTGCATTCTATTTTTGCTTACTTTTTGAAAGCTGCTAATCTTTCCACTTTTGTCTCTCGTTACTTCAATGTACATAGTGCCGTTGCTGTTAGAAAAGATTCCCCTTCCCTCATCATATAAATCTGCTATAATCTTACCATTATAAACCCAGTTTCCTTGAGCATCACAGGATACTCCATAATCAGCATACTCCTGTGGAACAGCAATATTAAGACCTTTTCCCTCTTCACTGCTATATTCGCCCATGTCATCAGCCGCTATGTTCTCACTTCCTCCTTCTTCAAAAACAGATCCTTTCATTTCATCTGCAGTTACAGCTTCTCCGCCGGAACTTTCAACCAATGCCGCCGGTTCTGACCAAAAATCATCTGATAACGGTTCTGCCTTTACGTCTGTGATGGTGCCATAGTTTTCCCTTTGCACTTCAACTCGAAGCGTACCTCCACGTTTGGAACTTATTGTATAAGTACCCGGCTTAAACTCATCCCGGAAATATCCAATGGTCTTTCCATCATACATCAGAAATCCTGTTTCTTTCTGGTAAGTTATTCCCGCTTTTGCATATTCAGAAAGCTGTTCTTCGCTGAATACATTTTCATTACTGTCTTTATTTTCGGTGACCGTTTCTGCTTCCTGCTTCGCATATTCTATATTTTCCGGAGAATATGCCATTGTAATTCCCACTGCATCATCAGATGATTTCGACAACTTCATCCCATCTTTTATTTTTTGAAGATTATCCTCATAAAGTGCAATCGTCTCATCTACCTTTTCCTGTGTCCATACAAACCATCCGTCGCCGCCTGTATAAGCTTTTTCACCAATCATAGACTGCAGAACTTCTTTTTCCTCGTCCAGCCATTTCGCATACTCTTCTGCTGTCCACCATTCCACATCCGAACTTGAAAGTGGTTCATCTTCCCGGATATTCACTTCGTTTAAAGCAACTATTGTTTCACCGTTTTCCTGCGCTGTCTCTGTATTTTTCTCCAAGGATGATGCGGAAGTTGCAAATCCACCTGTCACGCCAATTACCAATACTGCACTTATCATTACTGCAAACTTAGATGTCTTCTTTATCTTCATAATTGCTCTTATCCTTTCTTCAATCGCATTTTTACTGAAACTGTTACATAATGGTGTCAGTCCGCTCTTTTTTTCTTCCATAGATATTAAAGCAGTTGCATATACCGACTTTATATCCATTCCAAATCTGCGGACTACGGTTTCGTCACAGGATAATTCCAAATCTCTGTTAAAAAGAATATACATTACCCACACAAGCGGATTAAACCAATGAATGCATACTGCAGCAATCATTATCAGCTTTGTAAGCATATCAAGCCGTCTGATATGCACATATTCATGTTCCAACACATAACGAAGCTGATAAATATTTTTCCATTCTGTATTTTTTGGCATTAAAATAACTGGGCGAATCACACCATAAGAAAGTGGTGCAGCTATGGTTTCTGTCTGCCGGATGGATAGACTCCTTTTTAGTGGATGTTTTTCCTTCCATGCTTCCAAAATATCATTTTCAACAGGCAGCGAAAATCGAAATTCCCGATAGCATTTTATATAGGAAACCGCAAAAAATCCAAAACAAAGTAACAGACCTGCCAGCCATATTACACTCAAAATCGAAATGGATTCTGTTCTCTGTACCATAGCCTCTGATAATCCATTTGCTATCTCAGGCATATTCCCATGAATGGGTAAAAATGTTGTCGTTTGCGCCGTTCTCACTGGGTTTATATCAGAATAAATACTCTGCAACAGAGAATAAATACTTGTGACTGATTTTATGGAAAATGGAACTAATAACCGTATTAATGCAATCCACCATAAAATCAAAAATGTTTTCTTCGGTAATCTGTTGATAAGCACAGCCCTTAATACCACAATAAGTAAAATAATAACCGTTCCCAGAAAACTCATTTGCAGCAGGCTCATATACATCACCTCATTCCAATTCACTGACGATCTGCTTCAGGTTCTTAATCTGCTCCATAGAAAGTTTTTTTCTGCCAAGAAGTGCCGCAAACAACTTGTCAACAGATCCATCATATATCTTATCAATAAGTTCATCTGTTTCCAGATCCTGTACCTGTTCTTTTGCTATAAGCGCATGGCACATAAATCCCGGTTCCGTTCGTTCAATCGCGCCTTTATTGATACACCGCTTAATCAATGTATACGTTGTGTTTTTATTCCAGCCGACTTCTCTGTTTAAAGTATCTGCAACATATTTCGCTGGCACGTCACCATCCTTCCACAGAACATCCATTACCTTTAATTCCGAATCAAAAAGTTTGATATTTTCCTCTGTCACTTGTTTCGCCTCCTATAAGACTACAGTAGTCTGTTCTTGTTTTCAGACTACCACAGTCTTATAGCATTGTCAATCATTTTCTGTCGCTAGGAAAAGAAAAACAGCCAGCCTTTCGGCTGACTGCTCCATACTAAATATAAACCATTTCATTCAGTACAATTTCTTCTGCTCTGTTTCTAATATTATTACACCGTTGTACCCAAAGCATAGCATCTTTCCGCTTCAATTCCTCCGTCACTCCCTCAGCCGCTTTCATCTGATCAACAATACACGTAAACCGTTCCTCCGCTTGTTCGTCCAAATCCTCCAGATAGCTCCAAAGTTTTCCGGTCAGCAGTAAACTGGAATATCTACCGTAGCACTGCTCTTTCAGATACTCCCTATGCATCTGTCCGTACTTACCGATAGGTCGGTTTTCCTCCGGCAACTTCAAATCCGGGATGTAATAGTCCCCGACAAGCACATATTCGATGCCATTCTCTGTAATTCTTGGTTTCAGTTCCTTCATGGTTCGTTCCTCCTTGATTTTGTTTAATATATTGCCCAAACGAACCGTTCTATTTTGTTACTTCTATATGTACCGTACTCTTACTGATCCCGAACTTCTTCGCCGCCTGCCTCACCGTCGCCTTTGTTTCCACAATATATCCTGCGATCTCAACTGCACGTTCCTCAATATAATCTTTCACTGCCAAGCCCCCGAAGACGCTTTTTTACAGTGTATGCAAAAGATCTGAAAGGTATGTACCCTGTCACTCTGCTGTCTGAAACTCCTTCCGGAAAACCACCGCAGCCCCGACAATAAACGCACAGCAGATCACCCACGTCACAGGTTCGCAGATGCATACGGCGATATAGCCCCAGACCGGGACGAGCCAGATGGCAAAGATAACTTTACCGATCAGTTCCAACGTACTGCATATCAAAGGTGCTTTCAGGTGCTGCATTCCCTGCAGTGCGTTTCGTAAGATTACCAGCACTGCCATTGGCGGAATCATGGGGATGCTGACCCGAAGATAAAGCAGTCCGTTAGAGATCACCTCCGGGTTGCTGCTTCCGGTAAGAAGCCGGATCGCTGCCGGTGCCAGGGTAAAAGTAAACATAAGTGCAATGATCCACCAGATCCCATACAGAAGAATTGCTGTCCGACAGCCTCTGCGGATTCTTTTTCCCAGGCCCGCTCCATAGTTCTGGCTGGCATAGATCGCCGTGCTGGTTCCAAGTGCCAGTCCTGGAATATAAAACAGTTCCGCAAGCCTCCTGCCTCCAACCTGCGCCGCAATATAAACACTTCCAAGTGCATTGATACTGCTCTGAAGGATCACACTGCCAATACAATAAATAGCATTCATCATCCCCATACTTAAACCGGAGAAAAACATCTCTATTACAAAATTCTTCTTCACTTTGAATTCATTTTTCGAAAATCTCAGTTCCGGATAATAGCGCACAATATACCCCAAACCGATCCCGGCGCTGATTCCCTGAGCCAGAACTGTCGCAGACGCAGCACCTTGTACTCCCAGTCCCAACGGTCCCATAAACCAGAAATCCAGTCCCACATTCAGGACACTGCTGAAAAGCAGAAAAACAAGGGGCATCACACTGTTTCCTACAGCCTGTAAAAGACTCGCCTCCAGATTATACAGCATAGTCAGCGGAATTCCCGCCAGAATGATCGTCAGATAGCGCAAAGCTCCGTCCATCACATCATCCGGGATCTGCATCACCTGAAGCAGCCCTTTTCGAAATATCAGAAAAGCGACAGTCAGAACAACTGAGCAAAAGCAGGACAAACACGTCATCCAGCACACCGACTTCTTCACTCCCTGCTGGTCTCCTGCTCCGAAGTTCCGGCTCACTCCAAGAGCCAGTCCATTATTCATTCCAAACGCAAAATTCGTGATCAGACTATATAACGCCGCAGTAGCACCAATCTGTGCAAGCGCTCCATCCCCCAGCAGATTTCCCGCAATCGAGGTATCTACAAGATTATAAAACTGCTGAAGCAGATTTCCAAGAAAAAGCGGCATGGCAAAACGCAGCAAAAGCGAGGTCGGACTTCCCTTCGTCATGTCCATCGTTTGACTTTTCTTTTTCAGATCCATAATAACTTTCCTCCCTGATCCATATGGCAACTGACATCCTTCTTAATCACCGTCTGTAAAACAGACATCAGTATTTTCTTTTATTATACAATCCGACACACAGTTGCTGCTGTAAAAATAGCGGTGTATACTATAACAAAAACGACAGGGAGATTTTTTATGATACGTAATGCAAACTGGGTGGAAACCGATATCCACCAACAGGAATTCCCGGAACAGGAAAGATATCTCTTCGATCTGGTTGCAAACAGAGGCGATATCCATAAATTCATTACCGGAAATATTCCCGCACACTGGCATAATGAACTGGAGATTTTTATGCTGATGGAAGGCAGCGTCAGAATCGGGATCGGTGATACTTTTTACGATGTCCATGCAGGGGAAGGCTGTTTTATCAATACTGGCATTCTTCATTCTTTTATCGGTCTTGTCCCTTCCCCGTGCCTGTACCGTTCTTTTGTGTTTGATCCATCGATCATAAGCGGCGCCCCGGGCAGTGTTTTTGATATCCGCTATATCCGTCCCCTTATGGAAAAAGGCGCCGCTTTCATAAAAATCCCGGGAGATATCGTCCCGGGATCTTGTGATAAACATTTTTTTCAGGCATTTGACAACGCCTTTTCTGCCTGCGCCGATGAATTGCCCGGCTATGAATTTCAGGTACGCAACGCCCTCTCCGAAATACTTCTGATCATTCTGGAAAAGAACCGCGGCCTTTCTGCCCCACAGCTTCCCGAAATCCAGGAACTACGCCTGAAGCAAATGCTGGCATGGATCGATCAGCATCTGGAAAAAAATATCTCCGTAAAAGATATTGCGGCAGTTGCCAGCATCTGTGCCAGAGAATGCCAGCGTATTTTTCAAAGATATCTGAGCACCACACCTATGGCATATGTACGCCAGAGACGCCTTCTTCTGGCCGCCAGGCAGCTTACTCTCACGGACACACCAGTGACGGACATTGCGTTAAACTGCGGTTTCGCAAGCCCCTCCTACTTCACCCGGCATTTCCGGCTCCTTACCGGAACTACCCCTACACAGTACCGGGAAAACATCCGTAAATAGATTTTATTTTATGCTTTAGATTTTTTTGACTGCTTATAAAGCACAAGACAGACGATCACAAATGCTACTGTAACCACAACTGTCAGCGGAAGAATCATAGCAGATTCCGCTCCAAGCAGAAGCCCGAATCCCTGTCTCAGTGTCAGAATTCCAAAAATGGAAAAAATAAAAAACGCAACTGTATTGAGAATTCCCTCCGGTGCTTTGCTTTTCAGAAGATAACCGATCAGAAGGCCGATTACATCTGCCGCAAAAAGTCCCAATGAACAGGCCAGCCATACAACAACTGCTGCACTTAAACCTTCGTTTGCTCCAAATGTAATGGCAGTAAGCTGTGTCTTATCACCAAGCTCCGCAACAAAAAATGTACAGAATACAGACAACGGCGCAAACTTAATTTTCCGGTCCTTTACATTCTCTTCCTCATCATCGTCTCCCTTAAGCGTTGTTGCCGCAAAAAACAGGAACGCCGCACCGGCAATCAGACGGATCAGCCACGTAGGAACTACCGTACTGACAAGGCCTCCGGCAAGAACCGCAAGTCCGTTCAGCACCAGGATCGCAACACCGGTTCCAAGCAGGATATCCTTCAGCTTGAACTTGGAAGTCATTGCCACCAGCATCAGCTGTGTTTTGTCGCCCATTTCCGCAATGAACTGGGTAAAAAGCACTTTCATAAATAGCAGCATCTTTCTTCTCCTTTGCATATGTGTCCGGTCCGGAGTCATAAAAAAAGACCCACGTATACTTTATCTCCATAATAGAAATAAAATATACATGAGTCTCATTCTTTAAGATTTGCCAGGTGCATGCACCAGTATGTTGACAAACCACGTTTACACGCGAATTACTCCCTCACGGAATTGATTTTCGTCATTGTAACAAAGTTGAGAAATTTTGTCAATAGCAGTGTGAAAAGCAGCTCCCGTCTTTTTATCAGAATTTCTCAGCCTTAGCCTTCAGCCCCTGATACATCTCTTCAGAAAGAGGAATGGAAACACCCAGACGTTTCGCCTCCTGCACGATATAACCACTGAAAGTTTCCAGCTCCGTCTGCTTTTTGCAGATCTGAAAATCTCTCTGAAGGGAACTGGTGGCGTTATCTGCATGAACATGACGGAACTTGTGAATCACCTCCTGTATGTGTTCATCTGTCAGTGCCACACCCTTTGCACGGCCTACACTGGCAGCCTCCCACACAAGAGTTTCGTACTGCTGCGCCTTCACCGGATCCCTGCGAAGCTCCCCGATGGTATTATCATAAAAAGCCGTCATCACGTTAAACGCACAGTTCAGGATATACTTTCTCCAGATCTCCACCTCAATATCCCCGTCATCCTTATAATCAATATCTGCGCCCTTCAGGATCTCGGCTACCTGGGCCACTTTCTCCTGCTGCCCCTGATCTGCGTTTTTGATCCCGATGCACAGCCAGGTAAAAGTATCCTGCTGGGAAATGGAAAAATCCGCGTTTGCAAAAGCTACCGTATAGATCAGAGAATCCACAACCGTTCCCCTTCCGATCAGGCTGCGGATCTTTTCCCCCGGATCCACCCCGTTCATCACCGGAATGATCACCGTATCATCTGTGACCATATCCCGGATATTTTCACATACATCCTCCAGAGAGTAATTTTTTACACAGATAAAAATATAATCCTGCTGTCCCATTTCCCGGACTGAAGCCACACGTTCCGGCTTCGCAACGATCTCTCCCTTATAATCACTGTGCAGCACCAGTCCGTTCTCACGGATGCTCTCCCCTCTGGCTCCACGGGCCACCATTGTCACATGAGGATAGGCCTTCGCCAACATTCCCGCAACATAGCCACCAACACCGCCGATTCCGATCACTGCAATCTTTTTATCTTCTGTTTTCATGATATCTTATCCTCTTTTTCTTATTTCCGTCCCAGATTATAGCTCTCCAACAAATTATTGCATCGCTACAGGCAGATGTCTGCAGTCTGCACTTGCTTCCTGCTTATAGCTCTATTTTATCAGACAGCCATCCGCATTTCCATATCTGCTGTAAAATCCGTACACAAAACACGCCAGCGAAAAAACTTTCCGTCTCTATGCTATAATTTCTGGAAATGCCATGGATTCTGATGTATACTGGATATAAATTTTTTGTAGAAAAAATAAAAATACGAGGTGACAAAAATGGACACGAAACCCGTTTTTCACGGAAGTGATATAGAAAAGATCTGCAGCTATTACGGATTAAAAAAAGAAGACATTGTCAAATTCGGCGCCAATGTTAATCCACTGGGGCTCTCGCCCAAAGCCAGTGCCGCCATTGCCGCACATGTTGACATTTTTTCCTCCTATCCGGACAGAGAATACACGACCCTTCGCAATACTATTTCCGAATATTGCAATATTCCGGCAGATTTTATTCTTCCCGGAAACGGCTCCAGCGAACTGATCTCCCTCCTCATTCAGGAAAAAGCTCCAAAGCACACCCTGATCCTGGGACCTACCTATTCCGAATACTCCAGAGAGCTTTCTTTTTCCGGAAGCACCCAGGAATATTACCACCTTCAGGAAAGCAAAGACTTCGAGCCGGACATTCCCGATCTTTGCAAAAAGCTGGAACAGGGATACGATTTTCTCATTCTCTGCAACCCTAACAATCCCACCTCCTCTGCCATCTCACAGAAGGATCTCCGCCAGCTGATCAGTTTCTGCGCGGAAAAAAATATCTTCGTAATGATCGATGAAACTTATGTTGAGTTTGCTCCGGATATCAATGCCATCACTGCCGTTCCTCTGACCCGGGAATTCACCAACCTTATGGTTCTTCGAGGCGTATCGAAATTTTTCGCAGCCCCGGGAATGCGTCTGGGTTACGGCATCACCGGAAACATGGATTTCCTTTCCAAAATGCGGGAGAAACAAACTCCATGGTCTCTTAACAGCATGGGCGCCTTTGCCGGCGAGATCATGCTCCAGGATGAATACTATATCCGCCAGACCCGTGAACTGATCCTTTCTGAGCGCACAAGAATGATCAAAGAACTGAAGTCCGTTCCAACTTATAAGGTCTATCCCGCCTATGCAAACTTCATTCTTCTTAAGATCCTGAAACCAGGCCTTACCTCTTATGATGTTTTTGAAGCCTGCATCCGCCAGGGCCTGATAATCCGTGACTGTTCCTCCTTCCAGTGCCTGGATGGAGAATTTGTACGGTTCTGCATCATGATGCCGGAGGACAATTCCCGCCTTGTTGAAGTGTTGAAAAACCTGTAAAAAAATAAATCTTACGGAGGATACCAAAATGAAATCTCACAAATACTGGTCACTGGGCGCCCTTATCACCATGATCGCAGCCTTTTACACCGGCTGCAAAAGCATGAAAACCGCACACAGGTATTTTGCATGCGCTTCTTTGATCTGCATGATTATGTCTATTTATTCCGGGCATAAGATGATTGCTGGGAAAACACAGGAAAAGGAAAATTGATGTAAAAAAACGTCCGGCCTGTTAAGAACTCAACAGGCCGGACAGCGAAAAAAAGCAGATATATAGTATACTCTCACAATCTACCCTTTATTTCAACCACAACTTTTCCGTGTGCTCCTAATGCTCCATATGGGTCAAAACATACAAAGACTTTTTTTCCAGGTTTAATATAAAACTGAAAATCTGAATACTTCATTTTCATAACATAAGAATACCCCTGACCGGAAAATTTTTTCGAATATGCGGTTGCTATATTTTTCTTTACATTACTTTTCTTCCCAGATGCAACATCTTGAACTGCCAACTTCTTTCCGTCTTTAAGACGATATGTTAAGCCATACTCCCTATTTTCTCCAATTCCCCCTGCATACCATTTGGAAACAAACCTAAAGCTTATATAACCATTCTGATTATACGTTACATTGCATTTATTAATGTAATAAATTTTTTTAAAAGCTCATAATACTCAAATAAATTGTTTCTGTATTGTAGAGATGCTTTATAATCCGCTGCTAAGGATTTGTTTATTTTTTTTTATTGCAGAACTGTTTCCTTTTATCTGGGGTAATTCATAAAAATATTGTGCCGTCAATTTCTTGCAGCGTTTAATTTGTTGCTTTTTCTCAATTTTATAAGAAACCTTAGCTGTTGTCGGTTCGGCAAATGCTATTGTATATTCTGTAATATTGCAAACAAGAGCAAGTGCAATAACAAGTCCTATACTTACAAAATGCTTCCAGATATTTTTTTATTCTTCATCCTTATCTTACCTTTTTATATTATATGTTTTACATCGTTCTCAAACTCTGCAAGCACAGCGGCTGATGAAATTTCTGTTTAAATACCTTACGTTTTTACATCATTCTCAAACACATCGGATGCATCAAATCCTCGGATGTTTGTTTGAATACCATACATTTTTACATCATTCTCAAACGTATTTTTCACTTGTATCTGTAAATATCTCGTTTGAATACCATACGTTTTTACATCATTCTCAAACCTCAAATTTAAAAATGAAGCGCCTCATCTGCGCTTATCGTATGATATTCAAACCTTGAAAAGTAATAAATTCACATTTATTTTACTAATTATAAAATATCTTTTATCTTTTGAGAAGTCTCTTTGTGTATTTTCAATTCCTACATTTTTAAGTCTTTATTTTCCTTCAAATATTTCTCTATTTCATTCTTAATAAAACAAGCCGCCTCATACTCTGAAAGGGCCTGTCGTTTTTCATTATCCACTAAACAGCCACCCCTTCCTTTAATACATTATGATAATACGGCAGATCATCTTTCCAATAATTAAAATGTTCTACATTTTTTATAACCGGAGAAATATCTACTCCATATTTCATCATAAAATCAAAAGCACAGTCTGAAACCTGATCATAATAAGAATTAATTTTTTCCAACGGAGTATTGACAAGTATCATAACATCAACATCTGAGTTTTCGTTGTAGTCTCCTCTGGCGTAGGAACCATATACAAGAATTTTGCAAAAATCTTCTTTGAACACATTTCTCATACATTGTTCGAATTCTTTCAATATATTCCTTATTCTTTTCTGCATATAGGCACCTTCTTCCACTTCTTTTTGATAATTTGATTATAACAATCGTAGAAATAAAATACAAGGCGTCAAATAGCATAGTACTCTCAAACCAACCCAAACACCCGCAACGCATTACTCTCCGTCACAGCCACAACCTCCTCGCAGCTGACACCTTTCAACTCCGCGATCGTCTTCACAACCTCCGGCAGATACAGCGAGCTGTTTCGTTTTCCACGGTTCGGCACAGGAGCCATATACGGGCAGTCGGTTTCCAGCAGAATCTGATTCAGTGGTGCATACTCCACCACTTCTTTCAGCTTCCGGGAATTTTTAAATGTGATTACTCCGCCTATTCCCAGATAAAGTCCCATGTTCAGATACTCTCTTGCAATTTCTTTACTATATGAAAAACAATGAATAATTCCACCATACATTCCGTCCTTCATATATTCTTTCACAATATTCAACGTATCCTCCGCGGCATCGCGGCTATGAATCATAAACGGAAGCTTTTTCTCGCGGGCAATGTCCATCTGCTGGCGGAAAACCTTCTGCTGAAGAAGATGCTCCTCTTTTTCCTTATGCCAGTAATAATCCAAGCCGATCTCACCCACTGCCACAGTTTTTTCCATGTCGCAATATCTACGGATCTCATCCAGAACAGCTACATCCACCTTATCCGCATCATCCGGATGCACACCCACGGCGCCGTAAACGGAAGGATATTTCTCCACCAGGTCATAAACTCTGTCAAAATGTCCCACAGAAGCACACACATCCACAATATGCCCGATCCCATTCTCCTGCATACTATCCAGCATGGCAAAACGATCTTCGTCAAAAGCCTCATCATCATAATGGGCATGAGTATCAAAAATCATCCCTTTATCCACAGTCATCTCATCTCCCACAGATACTTTTCCACCTTTCAGCACTCTTGTAAACACACCTTCCCGGGGCATGATGCACTCACCCATCTTCTGAAAAATAGCACAGCCATTGTGGCACTCCTTTCCGATCTGAGTCAGCTCCAGCACAACCTCACCACAACGAAATCTGGTGCCAACCGGAAGCTTTGCAAAATCAATCCCTTCCACAACCAGATTCTCACCAAAAGCACCATCCTCAACCTCTGCGCCCTTTGCACGAAATGCATCGATCTTTTCACCGGAAAGAAGACTCACCTGCCGATGCCACTTCCCAGCATGAGCATCCCCCTCAAGCCCCCAGTCCTCCACAAAAACCGCAGACCCGACATTCTTCTTCTGTGTTCCTTTCTTCTCACTGATACAAACCGCAAGTACTTTTCCCATAGCAAACTCCTATTAATCACACATCATTACCAAATTTATTCCTATATCACACCAGCAATATTGATTTCCAAAACCTACCACATGTAACTCTCAAGCCTCAGGAATTATGAATCGCTAGAGATGAATTTTAATCATAAAACCTACCACATCCAACAGCCAGCCCAACGGAGGCAGGGCCAGTACGGTGACGTTAGCGGAGCGGCCGTCGAGAGGCGAGTATAGCTGCTGCCACCGAGCGCCCTGTTTGAGCCGCAGGCGAGTTGGCGCGAATGGCAGCAAATCAGCGACGCAGCCGAACAGGCCGCGCAGCGTGTCACCGTACTGGCCCTGCCTCCGTTGGGCGTCCGTTCGTTAGTCTAAGTATACACCACACACTACCGTCCACACTCACCAGCCTCACCGGTCAAAATCTCAATCCCATGCCCCAGCGAGTCAATAATCACACCCAGGCACTCCCGCACAGCCTTAGGACTCCCTGGCAGATTAACGATCAGCGTTCCCTTCCGGATCCCAGCCGTAGCCCGGCTCAACATCGCCCGCTTCGTGATCGTCAGACTAAACGCCCGCATCGCCTCCGGGATCCCCGGCACACGCCGCTCGATCACATCCTCCGTAGCCTCCGGTGTCACATCCCTCTGTGAAAACCCGGTACCACCCGTAGTCAAGATCAGCTCCGCCAGACCCTGATCCGCAATCTCAGCCATCCGTGCACTCAGCAACCCACGGTCATCCGGCAAAACATCCATAGAAACAACCACATACCCTGCCGCTTCCACAATCTCTTTCGCAGCCGGCCCGCTAAGATCCTCACGTTCCCCTCTGTAACCCTTATCACTAGAAGTGATCACCGCAACTCTCTTCATCACTCAACCTCCGATCTGAGCCATACAAAGCTTCTCCGTCTTATCATCCTTCTGTTTCTCCAACCCTCCGCCAAAAGCATGCCCGTCCGGTTTCTCCGCCAGAGCCTCCAGGATCACAGCTTTCAGCTCTTCATCCGAACCACCACTGCGGATTACCCCTCGAAGATCCCGCCCCGCCGCATACTGCAGACAAGTCTTCAAAAACCCCTGGGAAGTCAGCCGGATCCGGTTGCACTCCCCGCAGAACTTATGACTCACCGCACTGATAAATCCGATCTTCCCGGAAAAGCCATCCACATCATAATAATGGCAGGGACCATTTCCAAGCGGCTCCCCCACATACGGCGAAAACCGCGGAAGTTTTTCCCCAAGGATCCCAAGCAGTTCCTCCTCCGACACCCCATGAAATTCTTTTCCCATTCCAATAGGCATCATCTCAATAAACCGCACATGCACCTTATGGTCTTTTGCAAGAAACGCCACCCGGCAGAGATCCTGCTCCGGAATCCCAAGAGGCACACAGTTGATCTTCAATGAAATTTCCGGATACTTCAGCGCCTCTGAAATCCCCTCAAGCGTCCGTCCCAGTTCATCCCGCCTGGTGATCTGCCTGCTGCAGACCTCATCCAGCGTATCCAGACTGATATTCAATCCGTCCAGTCCCGCCTGGGCAAAATCCCGCATCTGATCCTTCAAAAGCACACCATTTGTAGTCAGAGTCACTTTCTCGATCCCCGGCATGTTTTTCAGTTTTTCCACCAGCAGGGGCATCCGCGGCCGCACCAGCGGCTCCCCGCCGGTAAGCTTGATCTTTCGGATCCCCAGCTCTGCCATCACCCGGCAGATCCTCAGAATTTCCTCTTCCTGCAAAATGAGGGAGCGCTCCACATGCTGCACTCCCTCCTCCGGCATACAATAAATACACCGCAAATTACATCTGTCAGTTACGGAAATCCTGAGATAATCAATATTTCTTCCGCACCTGTCTATCATTATTTTTCCTCAAAACGGAAATCTCCGCTTTTGCCTCCTGTTTTCTCTTCCAGATGGATATCAGACATGACCATGCGTTTATCGATTGCCTTACACATATCATAAATGGTCAGAAGCGCCACCTGAACACCTGTCAGCGCCTCCATCTCCACGCCTGTTTTCCCCTCTGTTTTTACCGTACAGAACACACGGATCACTCCCGCATCCTCATCCGTCTCAAAATCCACAGAACACTTCTGGATGGGAAGTGGATGGCACATGGGGATCAGGTCAGAAGTACGCTTCACACCCATGATACCCGCCACACGGGCCACCCCAAGCACATCACCCTTTTTCACATTTCCGCTTTTTACCGCGTCCATGATCTCCGGGCTTACCTGAATGGAACCGGTAGCTGTCGCCGTACGGTGAGTGTCCGGTTTATTGGACACATCCACCATAACAGCATTGCCATTTTCATCAAAATGATTCAGTTTCATATTTAACAGATCTCAGCGCCTGCAGGCATCTCTTTCTCCGGTACCATCAGGGAAAGATTTCCATCTGCATCCTCTGCACAGAGGATCATACCCTCGCTGAGGATTCCTGCAAGTTTGGCAGGTTTCAGGTTTGTAACAACCATAACTTTTTTGCCAACCATTTCCTCTGCGGAATAGTGAGCCTTGATTCCGGATACGATCTGACGAACCTGGCTTCCGATCTTAACCTGGGAGCAGAGAAGTTTTCTGGATTTCTTAACTTCCTCGCAGGCAATGATCTCACCAACCTGGAACTGAAGTTTTTCAAAATCATCAAAAGTGATCTCCGGTTTTGCCTCGATGTCGATCACATCTTTGGCTTCCTCTTTCTCCTCTTTTACTTCTTCCTTTTTCTCTTCTTTCTTCGGATGAAGTTTCTCAACTTTCTCAAGAACCTCTTTCAGGTCAAGTCTTGCAAAAAGGATCTCCGGTTTGTCAGTTACACGGTTTCCTGACGGATAAAGACCAAACTGCTCCATATCCTCAAGAGTTCTCTCGTTTGCGTTGAGCTGTACAAGAATGCGCTCTGTTGTACGCGGCATAAAAGATTTCAGAAGAGATGCGCCGATGCAGATTCCCTCAACCAGGTTGTAGAGAACCGTTGCAAGACGATCCTGTTTTGTCTCATCCTTTGCAAGTGCCCACGGCATTGTCTCATCGATATATTTGTTGCAACGTTTGAACAGGGAGAATACCTCTGTAATGGCATCTGCAACACGAAGTTTGTCCATTTTTGCGGAAACGTTCTTCGGAACCTGAAGGATGAAATTCTTAAGATCCTCATCAACCGGCTCAGTAACGTTCTTGTTCTCAACGATTCCGTTGAAATATTTATTGGACATGGAGATTGTACGATTTACAAGGTTTCCAAGTGTATTTGCAAGATCGGAATTCAGTCTCTCAACCATCAGCTCCCATGTGATGACACCATCATTCTCAAACGGCATCTCGTGGAGTACGAAATAACGGACAGCATCTACACCGAAGAACTCAACAAGCTCATCTGCGTAAATTACATTTCCTTTGGATTTACTCATTTTTCCATCGCCCTGAAGAAGCCACGGATGTCCGAATACCTGTTTCGGAAGCGGAAGATCCAGAGACATCAGGAAGATCGGCCAGTAAATAGTATGGAAACGGATGATATCTTTACCGATAAGGTGAAGATCTGCAGGCCAGTATTTGTTGAATTTCTCGCTGCTGTTTCCGTCACAGTCATAGCCGATACCTGTGATATAGTTTGTCAGGGCATCCAGCCATACATAAACAACATGCTTCGGATCAAAATCTACCGGAATTCCCCATTTAAAGGATGTTCTGGATACACAGAGATCCTGAAGACCCGGAAGAAGGAAGTTGTTCATCATCTCGTTTTTACGGGACTCCGGCTGGATGAAATCCGGATGTGTGTTGATATAGTCAATAAGTTTATCTGCATATTTGCTCATTTTGAAGAAATATGCCTCTTCTTTAGCCGGTACGCATGGACGTCCGCAGTCCGGGCATTTACCGTCTACAAGCTGAGACTCTGTGAAGAAGGATTCACAAGGTGTACAGTACATTCCTTCATAATGTCCCTTGTAGATATCTCCCTTTGCATACATTTTTTTGAAGATCTTTTTGACCTGCTCTTCATGGTCTTTATCTGTTGTACGGATAAATTTATCATAGGATGTGTTCATCAGATCCCAGATACGTTTGATCTCACCGGAAACGTTATCTACGAATTCCTTCGGTGTAACACCAGCTTCCTCGGCCTTCAGCTCGATCTTCTGGCCATGCTCATCAGTACCTGTCTGGAAATATACGTCATATCCCTGCTGTCTCTTAAAACGTGCGATGGCATCTGCAAGAACAACCTCATAAGTATTTCCGATATGCGGTTTACCGGATGTGTACGCAATGGCAGTGCTGATATAATATCTCTGCTTTTCCATTTTTCTTTCCTCCATAATATAAAAAATAATTGTATGCTTACTCATAACTGACTGAAAGCATATTCAGCCAAAACAGGAAAAATCCTGTCGATGCCATTGGAAGATTACAATGTAATTTCCTGTGACATAAAAAAACGTCTTCTCATACCACTTGCGATATGAGAAGACGAGTTATTACCCGTGTTACCACTTCTGTTCGTTCCTGCCTCGCGGCAAAAACCTCATCAGGTACAGCAAACTCTATACCCTTCCGCTATAACAGGCGGTCCTGTCACTGCCTGCCGGTGTCCATTAAACGGGACATTCGCATTCCGCTTATCGCATTCAAACCGGGTCAGCAATGCCTCTCTGAAGCCATCTTCCATCTGCGCCTGCACATCCCTCTCAGTCTCGGAACTCTTGCACAAAATGAATCTTCACATTTCACTCTGCTGCATATCCATAAACGCAATCGCTTCATAATCTGCGTTCAAAAAAGTCCTCCGGGGATTTCCCTGTAGTGTGGTGTACACATGTACTCTCTTCTTCCACGAGTTTTCCATATGGGAAAATCGTAACACATTTCCAGTGGTTTGTAAACGGGGAAATATTAATTTACACGACAAACGCATGAATGGTTAGCAACTGCAAATTCTATTTTTTTCTACTTTTTAAGCTTCTAAAAGCTCTTCTAAATACTTAATTGGACGCAAACTTACTACGAACCTTTTCTTTCTCATTGACA